>CAXTNS010000179.1:0-10937 GCA_964245465.1 uncultured Thermoanaerobaculia bacterium | reverse complement strand
CGCCCACCCGCGACACCAAGACCCTGCTCACCCTGGTCCGCCTGGACCTGGAGGCCCGGCCGCCGGGCGCACCCGTCGCCGGCTTCACCTTTCTCGCCTACCCGGACCGCCCGCGCGAGGCCCAGCTCTCCATGTATGGACCGGCGGCCCTGTCGCCCGACAAGCTGGCCACCACCCTGGCCCGTCTGTTCGCCCTCCTGGGTCCCGACCGGGTGGGCTCTCCGCGGCCGGTCAACGGCCACAGCCCGGAGCGCTTCGAGCTGGTCGACTTCTCGCCGCCGCCGCCGCCCGAAGTCCGCCGTGAGCCCCGCGCCGGCCGCGGCCTCCTGGCCGTGCGGGTGCTCCGGCCGCCCGTCGAGATCGAAGTTTTGACGGCGGACGCTGAAGTGCCGGTCGAAGTCCGCTCCCCCACGAACGAAGAAGCGGCCAAACGCCCGCGCGTCGAAGGACAGGTGAAAGTCGCCTCCGGTCCCTGGGGTCTGGAGGAGGAGTGGTGGGCCGAAGAGCCCGCCGCCCGGGACTACTGGGACGTGGAGCTTGCTGGCCGCGGGCTCTACCGGATCTACCGCGAGCGCGCGACCGGCGCCTGGTTTGCCGACGGCATCTACGACTAAAGGCCGGGTTATTCGATACGGAACCGCGGGTCGGCGATCCGCTCGCCCCGGCAGCGGGGACAGCGCCGGGGAGCGTGGAGGTGGCGGCCGGCCCGGTCGGTGAACGTGAAGCCGCAGGAGAGGCAGCGGGCGGGCTCGATGCGTAGCCGCTCGGGACCCCGCTTCAGGCTCCGTTCGACGTGCCGGAGGTCGTCCTCCAGGGCACGGGCGGGCGCTTCCAGCTCCCGCATCAGCTCCTCGAAACCCAGCTCGTCCTTCCTCAGCCGCTCGACAATCCGCTGGCGGAGGGTCCCCGTCTCCTCGTCCATCGCGGTCTCCCTCATTCCTCCGGCCTACTTCCTCCGGTTCGCCGGCAGGATGCGCTTGCGCAGCCGGAAGCTGTGCGGAGTGACCTCCACCATCTCGTCCTCGCGGATGAACTCCAGGGCCTGCTCCAGGTTCATGATCCGCGGCGGCACGAGCCGGACCGCGTCGTCCGAGCCCGAGGCCCGCATGTTGGTGAGCTTCTTCTCCTTGGTGATGTTGACGTCGAGGTCGTTGGGCCGGGCGTTCTCGCCCACCACCATCCCCTCGTAGACCTCTTCACCGGGAGAGACGAACAGCTCGCCGCGCGGCTGCAGCCCCTCGATGGCGTAGGCCGTGGTACGGCCGGCGCGGTCCGAGACCAGGGCCCCGTTCGTGCGGTGGGCGATGTCCCCCTGCCAGGCGTCCCAGCCGTCGAACAGGTGGTTCATGATGCCGGTCCCCCGGGTATCGGTGAGGAACTCCGAACGGAACCCGATCAGCCCCCGCGAGGGGACGCGGAACTCGATCCGCACGCGGCCGGAGCCGTGGTTGATCATCTTCGTCATCCGTCCCTTGCGCACCCCCATCTGCTGGGTGACGACGCCGATGTAGTCCTCCGGGCAGTCGATCACGAGCTGCTCCATGGGCTCGTGGAGTTGGCCGTCGACGCGGCGGGTGATGACCTCGGGCTTGCCCACCGACATCTCGTAGCCCTCGCGGCGCATCATCTCGATGAGGATCGCGAGTTGCAGCTCGCCGCGGCCCGAGACCTTGAACGCCTCGGGAGAGTCGGTCGGCTCGAGCCGGATCGAGACGTTGGTCAGCGCCTCCTTTTCCAGACGCTCCTTGAGCTTGCGCGAGGTGACGTGCTTGCCGTCCCGGCCGCTGAAGGGCGAATCGTTGATCGACAGGACCATGGAGATCGTCGGTTCGTCGATCTGGATGTGCGGCAGGGCCCGCGGGTTCTCCCGGTCGGAGAGCGTCTCGCCGATGCTCACCTCCTCGAGACCGGCGATGGCCACGATGTCCCCGGGTCCCGCCTCGGCGATCTCCACCCGCCGCAGCCCCTCGTACCCGTAGAGGAGCGAGGCCTTGGCCGGAAGGGCGGTGCCGTCGAGACGGCAGACCGAGACCTCCTGCGCCTTGCGCACCCGGCCGTTGAAGATCCGCCCGACGGCGAGCCGGCCGACGTAGTCGTCGTAGTCCAGGTTGGTGAAGAGGAGCTGGAGCGGCATCTCGGGATCGAACCGCGGCGCCGGCACCGAGCGCACGATCTCCTCGAAAAGGGGCTGGAGCGTCTCTTCCAGGCCGTCCGCCGTGAGCCCGCAGCGGCCCGCGCGGGCGTTGCAGTAGAGCACGGGAAATTCGAGCTGCTCCTCCGTGGCGTCGAGGTCGATGAACAGGTCGAAGACCTCGTTGAGCACCTCGCCGGCCCGGGCGTCGGGACGGTCGATCTTGTTGACCACCACGATGGGCGGCAGGCCGGCTTCGAGCGCCTTGCGCAGCACGAAGCGGGTCTGCGGCAGCGGGCCCTCGCTGGCGTCCACCAGGAGCAGGACGCCGTCCACCATCTTCAGCGTCCGCTCCACCTCGCCGCCGAAGTCGGCATGGCCGGGAGTGTCGATGATGTTGATCCGCGTCCCCCGGTAATGGATGGACGTGTTCTTGGCCATGATGGTGATGCCCTTCTCGCGCTCCAGGTCGATCGAATCCATCACGCGCTCGGCCACGTGCTCGTGGGCGCCGAAAGTGCCGCTCTGCCAGAGCATCGCGTCCACCAGCGTGGTCTTGCCATGGTCCACGTGGGCGATGATGGCGAGGTTGCGCACGTCGTCTCGGGTCTGCAAAGTCAACTTCCTCTCGTCTTCGGGGGTGAAAAGGTTGCAACGCCTGGGATGGCGTCCGCTCCCCGGGTACCGGGGCGCGGCAGGATACCACAGGTTGGAACGGAGTCGTCAGATCTTCGCCAGCGACTGCATGGCGCGGACGGCGTTGCGGATGGTCTCCACCTCATGGGGCTCGAAATAAGCGAGCTCGCAACGGCCGCAGACCCAGGCGGGAACGTTCTCCCAGGCCATCCGGTAGCCGTTGCGCTCCACGTACACCGGAGCGCTCCCCCGCTCGACCGGCCCCTGGCAGCGCAGGCACCGCATCGGCAGGACCTCGGGAACAGACCGCAGATGGGCCGTCTGCCCGAGCGGCAGGGTGGCGTCGAGGTCCACGGGTGCTCGCACCACGCCCAAGGGGCCGGGCCAGACGGGCGCGGACGGCGATTGCGCGGGTGGCGCGGGCGCACTGGAGACGGGAATCCGGTTGCCAACCTTCATCAGCATGAGCGCTTCCCCCTTCGAACAGCGAGTACGACGTTCGAAGTTCTTGCAATTTTCCTGCCCAGGAAAGCAGGAAGAGGCTCCTGCGGAGGGACCCTAGCCCACCGGCTCCTCGGCGCCGATCGAGAAGATCCGCTCCAGGTCGTAGCGCGAGAACGCCCGGAAGGCGATTAGGGTCTCCGACCGCACGATGCCGTCGATCTTCAGCATCTGCCGGGTGACCGCCTCCGCGATCCCCGCGTTGTCGCGCACGCGGGCGATCGCCACCAAATCGTACTGGCCGGCCACGGAGTAGACCTCCGTGATGCCCTGCATGTCCACGAGCTGTTCCGCGACCTCGTTGATCTTCGACTTCTCCACCACCAGAAGAATGACTGCACTCACCATGGGATGGCCCTCCTCCGGGATTCAAAAAGGGAGCCCGATCTCGGCTCCACTGCCAGGAACTCTACACCAGGGCCTGCGATACTCTTACGCCCCATGGACCTCCTGGCCGGCGCCCTCCCCGAAGCGATCTTCCGCGGCACGCTGGATCTCCTCCGCGAGCTCACCGCCACCTCCTCGGCCAGCGGCGATCCCGCGGGGCTCCACCGGGTGGCGCAGCGGCTCGCCTCGGCCCTGGGAGACCGGGGGCTCGCGGCGGAGATCCGGGAAGAGGCCTCTCCGGAGTTGGAAGGTGCCCGGCTGCCGGTGCTCCGCGCTCAGGGACCGGATGTCTCCAGGGGCCACCTCCTCCTGATCGGCCATCTCGACACCGTCCTGCCGGCCGCCGAGCCGCGGATCGAGGGAAACCGGCTGTTCGCCACGGGAGCCATCGACATGAAGGGCGGGCTCGCGACGCTGGTGGGTGCCCTCGACCTCCTCCGCCACCGCGGCCAGCCCCCTCCGCCGGACCTGTTGCTCGTCGTAGTGCCGGATGAAGAGGTGGGCGGCGCCCTCTCCAACACCGCCGTGCGCCGCTGGGGCGAGTCCGCCCGGGCCCTCTGGGTCCTGGAGCCGGGCGAGCCCGGGGAGGATCCCGCAGGCACTTCCGAGACGATCGTGGCCGGCCGGCGGGGCATGTTCCAGTGGCGGCTCGAAGCCCGCGGGCAGGCCGCCCACTCCGGGCTCCACTACTGGGAAGGCCGCTCGGCCCTTGCCGCCGCCGCCCGCTGGACCGTGAAGGCCGAGGCCCTCTCCCGCCGGGACGGCGGCCCCACGGTCAACGTCGGCCGCCTGGTGGCCGGAGACACTACCTTCGTGGACGACCTCGCCGCTTCCGCCGCGCTCCTCGGTACCGAGCGGCAGCTCAACGTGGTGCCGGACCGCGCCGTGGCCGAGGGCGAGACCCGCTTCCTGCGCGCCATGGAGAGCGAGGAGATGGCCCGCATCCTCAAGGCCCTCGCCCGCGACGTCGCCGCCGAGACCGGCACCTCCGTCACTTTTTCGACGAGCCAGTACATCCCGCCTGTCGATCCCTACGGTCCCCAGACCGCCTGGACCCGCCGAGCCGTGGACCTCGCCGCCGGCCGTGGCTGGACGCTGGAGGTCGAGACCCAGCGCGGCGGCATTTCCTTCCCCAACTTCCTCCCGGACCCTGGACGGATCTGCGTGCTCGACGGATTGGGACCCATTGGAGGGGGAATGCACACGCGCGAGGAGTACGTGGACCTGCGCTCCCTCGCGCGCCGCATCGTGCTGCTGGCGGACCTTCTGGCGGCCGACGCGCGGCAGGCCTGACTCTCAGTTCCGGCGGATCCGCCGCAAGAGCAAGCGATCCGCTCTCACACTGGCTGGATCGGACTGGTTCCAGACGACGATCAGAGCTCCGTCCGGAGTGAAGGCTGCGGCGCTCTCCACGAGGACCAGCGACGATGAAGAGACCACTTCGAACCGCTCCCCCTCGGGCCGGCCGGCGGGATCGAAGAACTGGGCCAGAAAGAAATCGTTCGGCTTCACCGGCTCGGTCGTGGTCCGCGCGAGCTCCCACACCACGGCGAAACGGCCGTTCGAGCCCATGGCGGCGCTGGAGATCTTCTCGCACCCACGCTGGAACGCGGCCCCCTCAGGGCAGGCATTCCGCCTTCCGATCACCGTACGCGGCCCCACGGCATCACCGTCCGGCGCGAATAGTTGGAACGAGTTTCGGACGCCGTTGAAGAAGGCCGCGGAAGCACCCGTTTCGTCGCGGGTCAGCGCGACGAGCTCCCAGCCCGTGGCGTCGCACTCGCCGTCGTCCAGACGGAACGGCTCCCCCACCGGAAGACCGGAGTCCGTGAAGTGGGCGATCACGGAGACCGACTCCTGGAAGGATCGGAAACAGTTCTCCTGCTCGGTCCACCCCACCAAGAACCCTCCCGGCTCGACCGCCACGTGAGGCGTTGGATTCGCCATCGGGATACCGTCGATGGAGCCCCTCGACTCCATGGGAATCACCAACTCCCTTCCCTGGCGCTGGCCAGCCGCCGAGAACCGGGCGGCGCGGAGGTCGGGACAGTCGAAGGGCCGCGGACAATCCTGCCAGACGACCACGAAGGAGCCATCGTGATCCATCGCCACGTTGGGAGTGACCTGATAGCCCGACGCGGACCGGTTGGCGCGTATTGGCGAGCCCAACCTCTTCGCCCGCCGGTTGAACCGCTGAAAGAAGCTCCCCAGACCGTCACCGTCATCACCTTCCCACACGACGACGAAGTTCCCGCGCGCGTCAGCGGCCACCTTCGCCGCGCTTTCCCCGCTGATGAGGTTCTCGGACACCTGGAAGACGGGACCTGCCGGATTGCCGTTCCCGTCGTAGACCCGCGCCAACGCCTGCTGGTTGAAGCGTTGGTCGTATTCGTTCCAGACGACCATGAAATCACCCATCCCGCCGACCGCAATCTGGGGGTTTCGGATAGATCGTCCCGTAGCGACCACCTGTTGCGCCACGCCGGCCGCGGCGAAAACGAACAGGAGCAGCAGTGCCGTCGATGTCGTTCGAATCACGGGGAGCTCAATCGATCTGGAATCGGCGGAGAAACATCCCGCTTTTCTCCGCCGTAGCGGCGATCCGGTCCCAGACGACGACCAGGGACCCGTCATCCGAAAGGGCAGCCGCCGCCGTCGGCTCGAACCTCGACAGCGCTCCGGTCACCTGAAAAGTTTCGCTGAGTGGCAGTCCCTGGGGATCGAAAAACCGGGCCAGGAGCTGGTACCGGGGCGGGTATTGGTCGCCCTCGGACGAGGGAGGCACGTCCAGCGCCAGCGTCCAGATCACGGCGAAGCGGCCCGAGTTGTCCATCACCACGGAGAGCACGGTCTCACAGATGGCGCCGACGCACCGATCCCGCTCTCCGACGACCTTTCGCGGACCGGCCGGCTCCCCGGAAGGCGTGAAGAGCTGCACCGAATGCCGCGCGAAGCCCGCGAAGAGGGCGACCGAGCCTGAGTCGCCCGAGGCCAGGCCACGGAGAAACCAGCCGAACCCTTCGCAACGGTCGTTACTCAGACGGAAAGAGGGAGCCAGCGGCTTGCCGGAAGAGCTGAAGTGCGCGATGACAGGCACCAGTTTGCTGTGCTCCCGGCAGTCCGCAAACTCCGTCCAGCCCACCGCGAAACCTTCGGGTTCGGTGGTGACGACAGGAAGCTTGGTGGAGAGGCTCGGATTCGGGATCTCCATCGCCAGCTCCGGCCCCTTTCGGAGGCCGGAAGGAGAAAACACCTGCGCCAGGACCCCGCTCGCACGGCCAGGAGCAGGGTAATCATCCCAGGCGATGATGAAAGAGCCCTCGGGGCGCATCGCCACGTCCGGTCTCAATTGCAGCCCGCCGAGCCGGCTGTTGACGATACGCGCGGGCTCCACCCGGCGGCCCGACCGGTCGAAGCGCTGCAGGAAGATCCCCGTCCCCTCGCCGTCCCCACCCGGAAAACCGGGAGACCGGGCCTGCGAGCCGCCCTGCCACACCACGACGAAGTTCCCGCGGGCATCGGCCGCCACGCGGGGATAGAGCTGATCGCCGAAGGCGTCGGACGCGATCAGGACTGGGCTGGCGGGCCTCCCGCTGCTATTGAAGAGCTGGACGAAAACGTCGGTTTGCGAGCTGGTGAGAGGCTCCTGCTGCCAAGTTACGACGAAGTTGCCGTCCCCTGTGACCGCCACGGAAGGGAAGCTGCCTTGACTGACCAGGATCTCGCGAGACGCCGACTGCGCCGAGGCGGCACCCGTCAGGGCAAGGGAAAGCAGGAAACCAGTGAGAGCCGTCGTTGCGCGCATGAAGTCCTCCAGCCGCAATTATGGCATAAAGCCATTCGCGCAACAAACTCGGCCACCCTCAGTAGGAAATGAGCTCGAGATCCGTCTGGACGAAGTCATTCTCCTTACAGAGAAGAGAATGGCCGGTGGCCCCGTGCGAGGGCATAGAAACAGCAGTCCCCGAGGTTCAATCCTGCCGGGTGCCATCCCCTCCCGAAACGCCCCCAGGTATGACGCGCGAGGCGCGCGTGTTCTGCTGTAAAGGGGAGGACCTGGAGCGACAGCTCGTCAAGCCAGATTCACCTTCCTCATGTTTGACAAGGCAGCCCCTCCAACCGCCGAGATCAACCCTCAGTCCTCATGCTCCCCCGCCTGCCGCCCCGGACCCGTATCGGTGGCGAGGACCGGCTGCGAGAGCGGCGGCTCGTCCGCCGTGAAGACCGGCGCCAGGCCCGAGGACGGCAGGGAGCCGGCGGGTTCTGACCGTCCGAAGGAGACGATCTGGTTCCAGTCGCGGTCCAGAACGTCGCCGAAGATCACCAGGAGGTCTCCCGGCTGAGCCGTCTCCAGCGAGCGCTGCACGGCCTCCTGCTCGGGGAAGATTCCAGGTGCGATCCGGTCGGCTGGGAACCCCGCGTCGAGGAAACCCTGCCGCAGCAGCTCCCCCACCTCTCCAGCCTTGCGGCCCCGGCGATTGTCGTCCTCCCGCAGGAGGATCAGGTCGAAGGCCGGCGCGGCGGCCCGGGCGAGCTCGCGGATGTCCTCGTCCCGCCGGTCGCCCGGAGCGGCCAACATGCCGATCCGCCGGCCCGTGACCGTCAGCCCACGGATGGTCTGCGCCATGGCCGCCATGCCGTGCGGGTTGTGCGCGTAATCGAGCAGCACCCGGAACGGATGCTCGTTGTAGAAGTTCATGCGGCCCGGCGTCTGGAAGAAGTCCGTGGTGAACGTGCGCAGGCCTTGGCGGATGTTCTCCAGGCTGGTCCCCATGGCATGAGCGATGGCCGTGGCGAACATCGCGTTCTGGATGTTGTGGATCGCATGCCCTTCGATGGTCGCCGGGATCTGCCGCGCCCACAGCAGCGGGATCTGCTCCTCGCCCTTGTACAGCACGATCATTCGCCCGTTCAGCCCCTCCTCCAACGCCACGGCCAGGCCGCCCTCCTCGCGGATGTGCCGGCGGACCAGCTCGTTGTTGCGCTGCATCGTCACGTAGATCGGCTTGCCCGGGCTGTGCTCCGCCATGGCGGACACCCGCTCGTCGTCCGCGTTCAGCACGCACCACTCCTGGGCCACCTCCACGACCACGCGCTTCACCTCGGCCAGCTCGTCGAGATCGTTGATGCCGCCCATGCCCAGGTGATCCGAGGCCACGTTGAGCACCGCGCCGACCTTGCACTTGCGCCAGCCCAGGCCCGAGCGCACGATGCCGCCCCGCGCCGTCTCCAACACCGCCGCGTCGACCGACGGATCGCGCAACACCAGATGGCTCGCCCACGGCCCCGTCATGTCCCCGGCCACCGTCAGCTCGCCGTCGATGTAAACGCCGTCGCTCGTCGTCATCCCCACCGTGCAGCCGGAAAGCTTCAGGATGTGGCCCACCATGCGCGTCGTGGTGGTCTTGCCGTTGGTGCCCGTGATGGCCGCGATGGGGATGCGGTACGGGGTCCCTGGCGGGAACAGCATGTCGAGCACCGGCCCGGCCACGTCCCGCGCCTTCCCTTCCGTGGGCGCCGTGTGCATGCGGAAGCCCGGCGCCGCGTTGATCTCCACGATCGCGCCGCCCACTTCCTTGTAACTGCGCGTGATATCCGGCGAGATGTAATCGACTCCGCCCACGTCCAACCCGACCGCCTTGACGGCCCGCTCGGCCATGATCCGGTTGTCGTAATGGATCACGTCCGTCTTGTCCACCGACGTGCCGCCCGTCGAGAGATTGCCGGTCGAACGCAGATAGAAAACCTGCCCCTCGGGAAGCACCGATTCCGGCGTCAAACCCGCCTGCTCCAGGAGCCGGAGCGCTTGGTGATCCATCTCCAGGCGCGTCAAAACCTTTTCATGGCCAATGCCGCGCCGGGGATCGCCGTTGACGATCTCCACCAACTCCGCGATCGTGTGCGTGCCGTCGCCCACGATATGGCCCGGCACGCGTTGCGCGACGGCTTTCAACTTGCCGTTGATCACCACGATCCGGTAATCGTGCCCCTCCTGGAACGTCTCCACGATCACGACCGACGAATACTCGTACGCCTGCTCGAAAGCGTCCCGCACCTGCTCCGGAGTCGTCAGGTTGATCGAAACTCCCTTGCCGTGGTTGCCGTCCAGGGGCTTCACCACCACCGGATAGCCGATCCGGTCCGCCGCGTCGCTCGCGTCGTTCGGCCCGCGCACCCGCATCTGGCGCGGCACGGGGAGTCCCAGATCCGAGAGGATCTGATTCGTCAACCGCTTGTCCGACGCGATCTCCACCGCCGTGTGGCGTGTCTCGCTCGTCACCGTGGCCTGGATGCGGCGCTGGTACCGGCCATGGCCGAGTTGCACCAGCGACCGGTCGTTCAAGCGGATCCAAGGGATGTCCCGCTCCTCCGCCGCACGCACCAGGGCGCCCGTGGAAGGGCCGAAGGCACGGCGCTGGGCCAGGCGTACCAAGTCCTCCAACTCCTCTTGGAAGCTCCACCCCTCGGACATTCCTGGGAGGTGCGCCTCCCGTTCCGGAGGCAGCAGATGGCGGATCAGCCGCAGGGCGAGCTCCCCCGCCTCCAGTCCCACCGCCTCCTCCTCGTAGCTGTAGATGACGTGGTACTGCCCTTTGGGCAGATCGTGGCCGCGGGTCTTCCCATAGCTCACCGGCGTGCCGGCCAAGCACTGGAGCTCGATCGCGACGTGCTCCATGACATGGCCCAGCCAGGTGCCCTCGTCCTCGCGCATGCGGCGCACAAACCCTCCAGGCTCGCCATACGAGCACGAGTGCTCCCACAGCGTTGGCATGGCCTTCAGAAGCCGGTCCACGAACCCGGGCAGCCGGTTCGTGGGATAGTCCTCCAACTCGCCCAGGTCCACCTTCAGGCGGATCACTTTGCGCAGGGCGTAGAGATTGGGACCGCGATAGACGCGCGTATCGAGGATTTTCATCAGTCGGCTCTCCCCAGGGTCACGGCCTCCGCGGACGACTCCGAGGCCCCGGACACCGAGCCCGCCGGAGCGAGCCCGGCGCGACTCCTCAGGTCATACCGGCAACCGGGCGTCAGGAAGTCTACCTTGAGACCGAGCATGGCGACCGGCTGACCGTGATGGATCGAGTGGCTGTCCGTGAACCGCAGGTCCGAGGCGTCCACCACCGTCACGGCGCCGCTGCCCAGCACCGTCATCACCCCGTCCGGATCGATGAGCGCCGCCGTGTTCTCGTCCACTCCCACGCCGAGCGGCTCCGGATTGTAGGACAGGGCCGTGATCAGCCGGCCCATGCGGTCGCGGCGCCGAAAGTGCTGGTCCACGATG
>CAXTNS010000178.1:2934-11147 GCA_964245465.1 uncultured Thermoanaerobaculia bacterium | reverse complement strand
TCCGTGTCGGCCGGTGTCCAGTTGAGGACGTTGCTGACCTGCCAGGCCGGAGCCGACTGGTCAGGAATCCAGGCCGAGCCGCCGGCGCGGCGGCGGAAGAGCGCGTACTGGTACGTGGCCGGAGTACCGCCGCTGACGGTGACGGTCCAGGTGATCGTCGTCCCAAGGCTTGCCGACGGTGGGCTCGGAGTCACGGAGAGGGTGGGCGGGGAGAAGAGCGTCACCGTGGCGGTGTCTGATTTGGTGGTGTCCGCCTGGCTCGTGGCGATGACCGTCACAGTGTTCACGCTGCACAGCGTTGCCGGCGCCGTGTCCAGGCCGCTTTGATTGATGCTGCCCGCCTCGGGGAACTGCGGATTGAGCGACCACGTGACGGCGGTGTTCGCGTTGTTCGCCACCGTCGCCGTGAACTGTTGCGTCTGCCCCAACCTGACGGTGGCGGTCTTCGGGCTCACGGTGACCGCCGTTTCCACGGGGGGTGGCAGCAGCGTCACAAGAGCGGATGGTGCACAGAGGGTGCCCCAGCAGGCGGTCACCGTGGCCGTGGTGCTGGCCGGCACAGAAGCAGGTGCCCTGTACTGCACGCTCAGACCCACCGGATCGATGGTGCCCTTGGAGGCGGTCCAGTGCACGAGCGCGGCGTCCGGGCTGTTGCAGAGCGTTGCCTTGGCGGTCAGGCAGATGGCGGAGAAGGGCTGTGATCCTCCTTCCCGCACCTGGGCGGTGGCCGGTGAGACTTCGAGATGCGAGACCGGCACGATCGTGGGACTGGTCTGGCCGATGAACGGAAAAGAGGCCGTCAGGCCGGAGGTCGCCTTCACCACGATGCTGACCGAGGTTCCCCCCATCGCCATGGGAAGGGTGACCACGCCGGTGATCAGGGAGTCTGACGCCGACACGACCGTGGCCGCCAATCCGTTGACCGTGACCTTGGGAAGGATGCCGAATCCTGAGCCCGTGATCGTGAAGGAAGACTCGAGCTGTCCCGCGGTCCAGTCACCCGTGACGGAATCGATCCGGACCGGATCCACGACCTGGATGGGGTAGGACGCGCTGCAGACATCGGTGAGCCCGATGCACGCCCTGATCGAGACCGTTCCTCTCGTGATGGAGGGCGCCTTGTAGGTGGCCACCAGCGTGTCGGGCGTATCCACGGTGAGACGGGCGTCAAAGAACTCGGGGTATGGAAGCCACTGAAGCCGCCAGGGCTTGTTGGAGCCGGTGACGACGGCGGTGAACTGGATGGTTTCGTTGCCGCCCAGGGTATGCGTGGGCGGGTTCGCGATGAGAATGATCACGATTTTCGGCACGCGGACCTTGGCCGTCTCACAGATCTGCGTAGAGGGACTGGGCTTCACGCAGGCCTTGACGATGATCTGCTGCGTGTCGCTGATCTCTTCCAGGTCGGGTGCGTAGAAGGTGGCCTTGGTGCTGTCGGCTTCGTTGGGAATGATGGAAGCGGCCTGGGTGGGGTCCTCCAGCGTCCACTCCACCGTCAGGCCCGCCGTGCTCGGAGTCACCGTGGCCTTGAACTCGAGCGTTTCTCCTGGGAGCACCTCTTCGCCGGGCGGAGTGAGCCCCACCTTGAGCGGCTGCAACTGGACCGTGGCGGTGACGCAATCGCCCGGGGTGTAGATGTCGCACGCCGTGATGGTGTCGGTCTGGGGGCTGGTGACCGAAGAGGGGGCGTTGTAAAGCCCGGAATCGTTGATCGTGCCCACTCCGCGCACGGTCCAACGGGCGTCGATGTTGGCGGTGAATTGCTGTTCACCACCGGGGAAGAGCGTTGCCTGGCGTGGGCTTGTGTTGATGAAGATGCCCGGATAGCTGGTCGTCGTTGCGATGATGCAGGAGTCTATCTGTGGATAGCCTCCCCAACACCTCGAGGTACCGCCGTGAGGAGGGACTGTGAAGATCTCCTGGAAGTTCGGGACCGGTGACCCCGCCGGACGGCAAGAACCCAGCGGGTCGTAGCGACCGGGACCGCCCGTGGCAGGGCAGGGGTCGGAGTACTGCATCCGGATTCCGTGAGCACCTTGCGTCCAGAGTTTCTGCCCCGGGCCGGCGCCGCTGAACGTCCACCCGCAGAGGCTGCCGTGACTGCCGGCTGGACCGCAGGGGACGTTGGCCAGTACGACGCCGTTGCCGTATACACCGCACGAGTACGTCACGCCGGCGAGGTAGCTCTGGGCCGTGAAATCGTCGTGTGGAGTGGTCAGGCACTCGGCGTAGAATTGACCTCCTCCCGATTTCATGAGGGTGGCCAACACGCTCATCCCTACCGAATCCGCCTGCACCTCCACGGGCAGGTCGCCAACGCCGGACACGGGAGAAATGGGCGGTGAGCTGCTCACCAGCCCGACTTCGGCATTGTCGAAAAACCGTTGGAGGCGCAGGACCAATCCCTGGAACGCCTCTTCACCCAGCGACCCGTGGAGCTCGTCCATGGCCGAGGTGATGGTCTGCATTCGGTCATCCAAGGGGACGAGTCCCACCTGCAGCCCGGCATCACGGTCGCTCAGGGCTTGATTGCAACGGAAGGCCACGTCCTTGAGGAGCGCTCCCTGCTCGTCCGTGAGCCCGGCCGCGCGCTGCTCGAAGCTCTTCCATTCGCTCGCGTCGGGGTTCCCCTCGGCCACCGCCTGGTCCGCGGTGGCATCGAGGTTGGCCAGATGCAGGAAGTAGAGACGGAACCTCTCTGGGTCTGGCGTGCCCGAGATGTCGACGGTGGGAGGCTGAGTCCCCGGACCCGCGATCGTCTGGACCTTGACGGACCGGGGGTCTGGTTTCAGGAGGGGCGATCCCTCCCGGGCCTGTACGACCGAGCCCTGCACCAGCAGGGCGATCGACAGGAAAAATCCAAGGACGGGAAGCTTGCGCATGAGGGCTCCTTCTCGGGACACGGACGTTGCTGCCCTGGAATGCGCGATTGGAGAGAAAGATCCGTCATCACCACCCGATCCCGTAATCCTCCCCATAGTCGCTCGACCCGCCCCACATGGTGCCGTTCGCGTGGTCGAGGAGGATCGCGTTGATGGGGCCGGAGTTGCGCTCCACGACCTCCACTTTGTAGCCCATCTTCTTCAGCTCGGCCTGCACCCAGGGGGGCGTGGTCGCCTGAAGGGTGATCCGGCCGGGCTGGGACTCGTGCTCGCCGAAGGAGCTCCGCATCTGGTAGCTGGTGATGTTGGGGCCTTCCGCGGCTTCCTGGACGTTCATGCCGAACTCGGCCACGTCGAGGAAGAACTGGAGGAGGTTCTGGTCCTGGGTGTCGCCTCCCTGCACGGCGAAGGCGAGCCAGGGCTTGCCGTCCTTCACGGCGAGGGTGGGAGTCAGCGTCACCCGCGGGCGCTTGCCCGGGACGAGGACGTTGAACGGGCTCTGGCCCTCGTCGAGCACGAAGCTCTGCATGCGCTGGGAGAGGCCCACGCCCGTCTTGCCCGCGATGAAGGCGGGGATCCAGCCGCCGCTGGGGGTGACGGAGACGAGCCAGCCCTCTTCGTCGGCCGCGATGACGGAGGTCGTGCCCGCCCGGAAGGCCTCGTCAAAGGTCATGCTGGCATGGTTCGGCTGCGTCCACTTCTTCGACTCGTCGGGCGTCCCCCACTTTTCGAGCAGGGCTGAGTAGGGGTTCTTCTGCCCCTGGAAGGGATAGGGATCGCCGGGCTTGATCGCCGGGCTGTTGCGGTCCGGAGCCATCTCCTCGCGCCGGGCGTCCGCGTACTCCTTGGAGAGCAGGCCTTTCAAGGGCTCTTCCGGCGGGAAGGCGGGGTCGCCGTAGTAGAAGTCGCGGTCCGCGAAAGCCAGGTTCATGGCCTGGTAGATCGTGTGGATGTAGCGCGAGCTGTTGAGGCCCATGCCGCGCAGGTCCAGGGGCTCCAGGAGGTTGAGGGCCTGGAGCATGGCCGGACCCTGGGTCCAGGTGGTGAGCTTGTAGACGTCGATCCCCTTGTAGGTGGTCTTGACGGGCTCCTCGATATGCACTTGCCAGCGGGCCAGGTCTTCCTTGGTGAAGAGACCTCCCTGCTCGCGGGTGCCGCGCACGAGCTCGTCGGCGACGTCCCCCTTGTAGAACCGGTCGTAGGCGGCCTGGATGGCCTCTTTGCGGCTCTTGCCGGCGGCCAGGGCCTTGGCCTCGGCCTCCACCAGCTTGCGCAGGGTGGCGGCGAGGTCCGGCTGGCGGAAGACCTCGCCGGCCCGGGGAGCCTCGCGCGCTTCGCCGAGGTGGGGGAGGAGGACGGCCTTGGAGGCGGGCCACTCCTTGATACGCGCCTTGTCGGCCTCGATGCGGTCCGCGAGCTGGGCCTCGATGGGGAAGCCGTCCGCCATCTGGATCGCCGGGGCCAGCACGTCCGCGAGGCTCAGCTTGCCGTACTCGGCGAGCATCACCATGATCCCGCCCGGCGTGCCCGGCGTCACGGCCGCCAAGGGGCCGAATTCCGGCGGATAGGCCATGTTCTTGCCGTGGTAGAAGTCCGGCGTGGCGCCCGAGGGGGCTACCCCCAGGGCGTTGAGGCCGATGACCTTGCCCGTCTTGGGGTTCCAGATCAGGGCCTGGGTCTCGCCGCCCCAGCCTAGAGTGTCCCACATGGTGCAGGCGGCGGCGATCATGGCGGCCGTGGCATCCACCGCGTTGCCCCCCTTCTGGAACATCATGGCGCCGGCCGTGGCCGCCAGCGGCTTGCCGGTGATGGCCAGCCAGTGGCGGGCGTGGAGCACGGGCTTGGCGGTGCGGGCCTGGGCCGCGGGGATGCCGATCGTGAGGGCGGCCGCGACCGCGAGGGCCCTAAGGATACCGGAGTGCGCTCTCATGCATTGCCTCCTCCTCGGGGAGGCAGTTTACAGGAGGAGAGCCACGCCCGACGGTGATAATCTTTCAGGATAGGGCTTTCGCCCTGGAGTTACCGCAGCCCCTGCAAGAGATTCTGCATGACCGCGCCGCCTGAACAGCTCGGCACACGAGCCGCCTTGGACCTCCTCGCCGGCGGGGGCCAGATGGGGGAGCGGATGCGCACGTTCGACTGGTCGCGGACGCCGCTCGGCCCGGTCGAGGATTGGCCGCAGAGCCTGCGCACGGCGGTCAGCATCCTGCTCACCTCGCGCCACCCGATGTTCATCTGGTGGGGACCGGAGCTGGTGCAGTTCTATAACGACGCCTATCGACCGATTCTCGGCTCCAAGAAACACCCGGCGGCGCTGGGACAGCGTGGACGCGATTGCTGGCCCGAAATCTGGCCCGTCATCGAGCCGTTGATCGAGGCCGTGATGCAGCGGGGCGAGGCCACGTGGAAAGACGATTCGCTGCTCGTGCTCGATCGTTACAATTATCTCGAAGAGTGCTACTTCGACTATGCCTACTCGCCCGTGCGCGACGAGTCGGGCGGGGTCGGCGGCATCTTCGTCGTGTGCAGCGAGCGCACCCAGAGCGTCATCGGCGAGCGGCGCTTGCAAACTCTACGGGACCTCGGCGAACGCAGTCTGGCGGAAGCGAAAACCGCCGAACAAGCCTGTCGCGCCGCCGCCGCCACGCTCGCCGAAAACCAGCACGATTTCCCCTTCGCGCTGATCTACCTGCTCGACGAAGACGGCCGGCGGGCACGCCTCTGTGAGACGATCCATCTCTCTGCCGGAACGAAAGCGAGCCCCGTGACGGTCGGCATTGAAAGCGAGGACGACGTTTGGAGCTTCCGCCTCGTCCTCGAGACCCGTCAGAGCCAGATCGTAGAAAACTCCGAAGAGCGGTTTGGGCGTTTGCCCGCGGGCCCGTGGGCGGACGACTGGGCGAAGCGCGCGCTGGTGCTGCCGCTCGCCAGAGCCGGAGCTCAGGAGCTGCCCGCCGGATTTCTGGTCGCCGGAGTCAGCCCGCGTCTGGCGGTTGATGACGACTATCGGGGATTCTTCGAGCTCACCGCCGGGCAGATTGCCGCCGCCATCGCCAACGCCCGCTCTTACGAAGAGGAACGCAAGCGCGCCGAAGCCCTGGCCGAGCTCGACCGCGCGAAGACGGCCTTCTTCTCGAACGTCTCACACGAGTTCCGCACGCCGTTGACGCTGATGCTGGGGCCGTTGGAAGACACGCTCGCCGATCCCCAACTGCCGGCGCCCGGCCGTGAGCGTCTCGAGGTGGCGCATCGCAATTCCCTGCGCCTGCTCAAACTGGTCAATACGCTTCTGGACTTCTCGCGCATCGAGGCCGGGCGCATCCAGGCGTCGTATGAGCCGACCGATCTTTGCGCGCTCACGGTGGACCTCGCCGGCGTTTTCCGCTCGGCCATTGAACGCGCCGGGCTGCGGCTCCTCGTCGACTGCCCACCGCTCGACGAGCCGGTCTACGTGGACCGCGAGATGTGGGAGAAGATCGTTTTGAACCTGCTCTCGAATGCCTTCAAATTCACGTTCGAAGGCGAGATCGAAGTCAGGCTGCGGCGCGCAGGGGATCACGTCGCGCTGACCGTGCGTGACACGGGCACGGGAATTCCCGCCGATGAATTACCGCATCTTTTCGAACGGTTCCACCGGGTCAAGAATGCGCGCGGGCGCACGTTTGAAGGCAGCGGGATCGGCCTCGCGCTCGTGCAGGAGCTGGTGAAGCTGCACGACGGCACGATCCGCGTCGAGAGCGAGATCGACCGCGGGACGGCTTTCACCGTCCGCCTTCCGACCGGCCAAGCGCACCTGCCCGCCGACCGCATCGGGGCGGAGCGTTCGCTCGCTTCGACCGTCTCGCGGGGCGAGGTGTACGTTGAAGAGACGCCACGGTGGCTGCCTGTCCAGACCGAGGGACAAACCGGCTCTCCCTCTTCCGCTCGCATTCTGCTCGCCGACGACAACGCCGACCTGCGCGAGTACGTCCAGCGGTTGCTCGGCCAGCAGTACGAAACCGTGGTGGTTTCGGATGGCGTAGAGGCTTTGCGGGCGGCGCGGGAGCAGGCGTTCGACCTGGTGTTGAGCGACGTGATGATGCCTCGGCTCGACGGCTTCGGGCTCCTTGCCGAGC
This sequence comes from uncultured Thermoanaerobaculia bacterium, assembly GCA_964245465.1. Classification (GTDB taxonomy): domain Bacteria; phylum Acidobacteriota; class Thermoanaerobaculia; order Multivoradales; family UBA5704; genus DATARR01. Next base: position 4,150 of record CAXTNS010000178.1, on the reverse strand, counting down.
TTCGTGCGGACGAGCGGACGAAGACGCTGCCCGTGATCCTGCTTTCTGCGCGGGCCGGGGAAGAATCGAAAGTCGAAGGGCTGGAAGCCGGGGCCGACGACTATCTGATCAAACCCTTTTCGGCGCGCGAGCTGCTCGCGCGCGTGGACGCCCACCTGCGGCTCCAGCGCGCGCGGCGCGAATCGCAGGCCGCGGTCCTGGCGTCGGAGGAGGCTCTGCGCGAGCGCGAACGCTCGCTGTCCACATTGATCAGCAATCTGCCCGGCTTCGTGTTCCGCTGCCTCAACGATGAAGCATGGACCATGGTGTTCATCAGCGAAGGCGTGCGGGACTTGACTGGCCACGCGGCCGAAGATTTCCTGGCGCGGCGAGTGAGCTGGGACAGCCTGGTGCACCCCGAGGACGTCGAGCGGGTGCGCGCGGATGCAGCCCACCACATCGAGCAGCAGACGCCCATTCGGATCACCTACCGGATCCTCGCGGCCGACGGGCAGATCCGCTGGGTCTGGGACCGGGCCACGCCGGTATTCGCGGAGACCGGCGAGATCCGGGTCTGGGAGGGATTCGTCACCGACGTCACGGAACGCGTTCAGACGGAGCGCCACCAGGAGCTATTGCTGGAGATCGCCGAAAAGATCCGCCTGGCCGACGACGCCGAAGCCCTGCTGGGTGAAATGGCGCGGATGGTCGGACGGCGCCTGGGGCTGGCGCGTTGCGCGTTCGACGAGATCGACCTGACCCGTGGCACCGCCAGAGTCCACAGCGACTATTACGCTCCCGGCCTGGGGCCGGGACCCCGGGAGTGGGCGGTGGATGCGTTCAGCACGGCGAATCTCGACGAGATGAAAGCCGGGCACACCATCGCCGTTTCCGACGCCCGGACGGACGAGCGCACCGCCGCCCTTTATGAAAGCAACTACCGGCCCCATGGCTACGCGGCCTACGTCTCCATCCCCCTGATGCGGGAAGGGCTCTGGATTGCATCGCTGTGGGTCAACAAGGAAACTCCGCACCCGTGGAGCCCGCAAGAGATCGGATTGCTCGAAGCCGTGGCCGAGCGGACGTGGCTGGCGGTGGAACGCCTGCGCAGCGAGGCAGCCCTGCGCGCGAGCGAGCAGGCGCTGAAGGAAGCCGACCGGCGCAAGGACGAGTTCCTGGCCATGCTCGCCCACGAGCTGCGCAATCCGCTCGCTCCCATCCGCAACGCCACGCAGGT
>CAXTNS010000178.1:0-2924 GCA_964245465.1 uncultured Thermoanaerobaculia bacterium | reverse complement strand
GTGGACGACCTGCTCGACGTCTCGCGCATCACGCGGGGCAAGGTCAAGCTCACACGCGAGCCGCTCGACGTGGCGGCGATCCTCCATCGTGCGGTCGAAGCGAGCCGTCCGCTGATCGATGCCCGGCATCACCAATTGACCCTCGTGCTGCCCCCGGAGCCGGTGCGGCTCGAAGGCGATCTGACCCGTCTCGTGCAGGTCGTCGGCAATCTGTTGAACAACGCGGCCAAGTACACCGACGAAGGAGGACACATCCGCCTCGAAGCTGCACGGGAAGGCGATCAGTTGGTCCTCCGCGTGCGCGACAACGGGATGGGATTGCCTGCCGACCTGCTGCCGCACGTCTTCGACCTCTTCAGCCAGGCAGACCGTTCGCTCGATCGATCGCAGGGCGGCCTGGGCATCGGCCTGACGCTCGTGCGGCACCTCGTCGAGCTGCACGGCGGGCAGGTCGAAGCGAGGAGCGACGGTCCCGGCCAGGGCAGCGAGTTCATCGTTCGGCTCCCGGCGGAGGCTCCCAGCACAGTGGCCGGTGCGGCAGCGGTGGCGGGAGAGAGCTCCCGGCCGGCCTCGGGCGGCTTGAAGGTCCTGGTCGTGGAAGACAACGTGGATTCGGCGCAGATGATGAGCTCCATGCTGGACCTCAACGGCCACCAGGTGCGGACGGCGCACGACGGGGCCGAGGCTCTGGAGGCGGCGCGTGCGTTCGGGCCTCAGGCCGTGCTGTGCGACATCGGCCTGCCGGGGATGAACGGCTACGAAGTGGCCGCGCGATTGCGCGAGCAGCCGGCCTTCCGGCAGACGCCCTTCATCGCCCTGACCGGTTATGGTCAGGAGGAAGACCGCCGCCGCTCCGAAGCCGCGGGCTTCGATTACCACCTCGTCAAACCGGTCGAGCCGGACACGCTCGTCGCGCTGCTCGGCTCCCTGCAGGGACGAACCTGAGCCCCTGAGCCCCTGAGCCCCTGAGATAACCGGGCCCGGCGCGGCAGAGTCTCCCAGTAGGCGGTACGACCGCCTTCCCTTCACTGACGGAGGAGACTTCTATGGCCCGCCCCCTGGTGCACGAGGCGTTCGAGCCCTTCAAGAAGGATCAGGCCGACCTCAACGTGGACATCGCCGTGGTCGGCGCCGGCGTGTCCGGCGCGTACTCGGCCTGGCGCCTCAAGCAGAAGTACCCGCACAAGCACGTCGCCCTCTTCGAGTACAGCAACCGCGTAGGCGGCCGGCTCTACAGCGCCAACCTTCCTGGCCTGCCCAACGTCAAAGCCGAGCTGGGCGGCATGCGCTACATCCCCGACTCCCAGGCCTTCGTCCGCGAGCTGATCGAAAACATGGGCCTGCCCACGCGCGACTTCCCCATGGGCGCGCCGGACGATCCGGGCGGCATGAACAACCTGATGTATCTGAGGCGGCGGATGATGCGCGCGCGGGACCTCACCAACCCCGCCATGGTGCCCTACCTGATGAACCCCAGCGAGCAGGGAATGAACCCCGACCAGCTCCAGAAATACGTGATGGATTCGCTCGTCCCCAACGCCGCGAACCTGACGCAGGACCAGTGGAACCAAGTGAAGGTCTTCAACGGCGAGCCCCTGTACAAGACCGGGTTCTGGAACCTGCTCTATCGCGTGCTCACCAGCGAGGCCTATCAGTTCATGGACGACGCGGGCGGCTACTACACCAACGTCGCCAACTCCACCTCGGTTCTGTCGCTGCCGGTCTTCGAGTTCGGCCCGAGCGTCCGCTACAAGACGCTGGTCGCCGGCTACGAGGCGCTGCCGCGGGCCGTCGTGGACGCCTTCGTGGACACGGACGGCGACTTCCAGCCGAACCTGCGTCTCGATTCGCTCGCCAAGCACGGCGACGCTTACTCGATGCTGTTCGTGAGGACGGTCACGGATGCATGCGGGTGCACGGACCCCAAGTCCGTCCCCGGTCCCAAGGAGACGCTCAAGGTCTCGGCAAAGCAGGTCATTCTCGCCATGCCGCGCCGCTCGCTCGAGCTGGTCCGCTGGGAGCCCCTGCTTTCGAACGACGACGTGCGCCACATGGTCAATGCCGTGATCAGTCAGGCCGCGTTCAAGATCTTCCTCGGCTATCCCTATCCCTGGTGGCGCGTGCTGGGGCTCCAGGCCGGCCGGTCGATCACCGACATGCCGCTGCGCCAGACGTTCTACTTCCAGACCGAAGGCGAGCAGAAAGGGGCCGATCCCAACAACCTCAACTCCCTCATGATGGTGAGCTACAACGACCTGGGTTCCGTGCCGTTCTGGAAGGCGCTGGAGGCGCAGACGCTGGGACCGGAATCGGTCTTCCGCGGCCGCCCCAACCCGTTCGTATCCGGGAGCGGCGAGCCGGCCACGCCGCAACAGATCACGACCCAGATGGTGGACACGGCACAAGCCCTGGTGCGCGAGATCCACAACCTGGAGTTCGTGCCCGAGCCGTACACCGCCGCCTATCACGACTGGTCGGAAGATCCCTACGGCGCCGGCTGGCACGCCTGGAAGGCGGGGATCGAGTTCTGGAAGGTCATGCCGAGGATCCGCAAGCCGGTGGAGGACGAAGACGTCTTCATCTGCGGCGAGGCCTATTCGATCAATCAGGGCTGGGTCGAGGGTGCCCTGCAAACGGCCGAGCTGATGCTGGAGGAGCACTTCGGCCTGAAACGTCCGTCGTGGCTGCCGTCGAGCTACAACCTGGGGTACTAAGCCATGGCGAAGACAACGATCACCGTCGCGGAATATCTGATCCTTCGCCTCAAGGAATTCGGCGCCGAGCACGTCTTCGCCCGCAAGCAGGCCGATGTCTATCGGGAGTACCAGGAGCGCCTGCGCAAGGCCGGGGCGATGGACTTCGACGACCTGCTCCTGAACACGGTCCGGCTGCTGCGCGAGCACCCCGACGTGCTCGAGCACTAC
>CAXTNS010000177.1:8053-11155 GCA_964245465.1 uncultured Thermoanaerobaculia bacterium | reverse complement strand
CCGGCGCCGGAATGGACCGGGGAAGGCACGGCCTACGTGGCGCCGCGCGAGCCGGTGGAGGAAATTCTGGCCGGGATCTGGGAAGAGCTCCTGGGCGTCGGAAAGGTCGGCGTTCACGACAACTTCTTCGAGCTCGGCGGGCACTCTCTGCTGGCCACGAGGCTGGTCTCCTGGGTGCGCTCCTGGCTCGGCGTCGAGCTGCCGTTGCGCCGCCTCTTCGAGGCGCCTACCGTGGCCGGCCTGGCGGCGGCCGTCCACGGGGTGCGGCGGGAAGGCGGGATGCCGGTGCCTCCGTTGCGGCGGGTGCCCCGCGACCGCCCGCTACCCCTCTCCTTCGCGCAGGAGAGGCTGTGGTTCGTCGAGCACCTGGGCACGGGAGGCGCCACCTACAACCTCGGGGGGGCCATGCGTCTCTCCGGTCCTCTCCACCTCGCGGCCCTGGCGGCGAGCTTCACCGAGATCGTCCGGCGCCACGAGGTCTTGCGGACCACCTTCTCGGCCGGCCCGCGCGGAGCCGTCCAGGTGATCGCACCCTCCGGTCCGCTCTCCCTCCTCCTGGCCGACCTGAGCGGGGTGCCGGCGGACGCCCGGGAGGCCGAGGCGGACCGCCTCGGCGCCACCGAGATGGCCCGGCCTTTCGATCTCACGCGCGGGCCGCTGATCCGGATCGCGCTCCTCCGCCTGGAGGAAGAAGAGCACAGGGTGCTCCTCAGCCTGCACCACATCGTGGCCGACGGCGGGTCGACGGAAGTGTTGGTGAAGGAGCTCGGAGCCCTCTACGCCGCCTTCTCGCGAGAGCTCCCCAGCCCTCTCCCGGAGCTCTCCGTGCAGTACGCGGACTTCGCGGTCTGGCAGCGGTCCTGGCTATCCGGCGAGGTCCTGGAGAGGGATCTCGCCTACTGGCGCGAGCGTCTGGCCGGGATCCCGGCGGTTCTCAATCTGCACGCCGACCGGCCCCGGCCGGCGGTGCAGAGCTTCCGCGGCGGCCGCGTTCCCGTGACCCTCTCCGCCTCGCTGATGCGAGCGGTCGCGGAACTCGGCAGGGCCCACCGCGGCACCCCCTTCATGGTCCTCCTCGCCGCCTTCGACGCTCTCCTGTTCCGCGCTTCGGGCCAGGAGGATCTGGTCGTCGGGTCGCCGGTGGCCAACCGCCGCCTGGAGGAGGTCGAAGGCCTGATCGGCTTCTTCACCAACTCCCTGGCGCTGCGTTGCGACCTCTCGGGCAACCCGGGCTTTGGCGGCGTGCTCGACCGTGCCAGGGCGGTCTGTCTGGGAGCCTATGCGCACCAGGACCTGCCATTCGAGAGGCTGGTGGAGGAGCTGCAGCCCGAACGCAGCCTCGCGCATTCACCGATCTTCCAGGTGGCATTGGCGCTGCAGCCCGAGCCGACGGCCGAGCTCGTCCTGCCGGAGCTCACGATCGAGCTCCTGCCGACCCTTTGGGAGGCTGCGAAGTTCGACCTCATCCTGTCGCTGACCGGCTCGTCCCAGGGGTTCGCCGGCTTCTGGGAGTACCGATCGGACCTGTTCGACGTCACGACGGCCCACCGTATCGCGGGGCACTTCGCCACGCTGCTGGCGGCCGCCGTCGCCACGCCGCACGAGCGGATCTCGGATCTGCCGCTGCTCACGGAGACCGAGCGCCGCCAGTTGCTCGACTGGGGAACCGCCGAGGAGAGTGAGGATGCCGGCGCCTGCCTCCCCATTCACGCGGGCTTCGAGGCACAGGTCCTGCGGGCGCCGGATGCGGTGGCGGTCACCTGCGGAGGCGCGAGCCTGACCTACGCCCAGCTCGACGCCCGGGCCAACCAGCTCGCCCGCCGCCTGCAGGCGCTCGGCGTCGGGCCGGACGTGCCGGTGGGCATCTGCGTCGAGCGCTCCCTGGAGATGGTGGTGGGGCTGCTCGGAATCCTGAAGGCCGGCGGGGCCTACATATCCGTGGACCCCTCCTACCCCGAGGAGCGTCTGGCCTTCATCCTGGAGGACGCCTTCCACGGCGTCGCGAGTCCAGTCCTGCTGACCCAGGAGGGGCAGACCCTGCCCCCCTTCGCCGCGGCGCTCGACGTGATCCGCCTGGACGCCGACTGGGCGGCGGTCGCCAGGGAGAGCCGCGAGAGCCTTCCGCCGTCGGCCACGGGCGGCAACGCGGCCTACGTGATCTACACCTCGGGGTCCACCGGCCGGCCGAAGGGAGTCCAGGTGACCCATGCCAACGTGGTGCGCCTTTTCGCGGCGACCCGCCGCTGGTTCGGGTTCGGGGCCGCGGACGTCTGGACGCTGTTCCATTCCTACGCCTTCGACTTCTCGGTCTGGGAGCTCTGGGGCGCCCTGCTGTACGGCGGCCGCGTCGTGGTGGTGCCACGCCATGTGAGCCGTTCGCAGGAAGACTTTTACCGGCTGCTGGCGCGCGAGGGAGTGACCGTACTCAACCAGACCCCCTCAGCCTTCCGCGCCCTGGTCCAGGCCGAGGCGGAGATGGCAGAGGCGGTACGCGCCCGGCTGGCGCTGCGCTGGGTGATCTTCGGCGGCGAGGCGCTGGACCTGGAGAGCCTGCGCCCCTGGTTCGAGCGCCACGGCGACGAGCGGCCACGGCTGGTGAACATGTACGGCATCACCGAGACCACGGTCCACGTTACCTTCCGCCCCCTTCACCGGGCCGACCTGGAGGAGCCCTGGCGCAGCCCCATTGGCCGCGCCATCCCGGACCTCGTCCTGCACCTGCTGGACGGGTCCGGCGGCCTGGTCCCCGTCGGCGTGCCGGGCGAGATCCACGTCGGCGGCGCCGGCCTCGCCCGCGGCTACCTGGGGCGGCCCGACCTGACGGCCGCGCGGTTCGTGCCGGACCCGTTCGCCGTGGAGCCGGGGCAGCGGTTGTACCGGGCGGGCGACCTGGCCCGCCGCCTGCCGGACGGCGAGATGGAGTTCCTCGGCCGGATCGACCACCAGGTCAAGATCCGGGGCTTCCGCATCGAGCCCGGGGAGATCGAGGCGGCGCTCGTCCGCCACCCCGGCGTAGAGCAGGCGGTGGCATTGGTTCGGCAGGTGCCGTCGGGGGAGGTGGGCCTGGCAGCCTTCCTGGTGCCGCGGGACGGGACGCTCGAC
>CAXTNS010000177.1:3260-8043 GCA_964245465.1 uncultured Thermoanaerobaculia bacterium | reverse complement strand
GCACGGGATTTTGCCCGGTCCGCCGAGAACCGACGTGCCGCACATTCTCTTCAAACCCCACGAGGTGCCCGAGTTTGTTCCGGCCTCGACGGTGGCGACGACGAAGAGGAGGTGAACCGTTCCTCGAGGCGTGGCTGCCCGAGTACATGATCCCCGCCCATTTCGCGGTCCTGCCCGAGCTGCCGAAGCTGCCGAGCGGCAAACTGAACCGCGCCGTCCTGGCCGCCCTGGACTTGGCGCCCGAGCGCGCGGAGCCGCCGTCCGGCGGCGCTCCCGCTGTGCCACGGGCGCCGGTGGAAGAGATCCTGGCGGGGATCTTCGCCGAGCTGCTCGGCCTCGAGCAGGTCGAGGGGGACGATAATTTCTTCGATCTCGGCGGGCATTCCCTGCTGGGCATGCTGGTGATCTCGAGGGCGCGCGAGGTGTTGGGGGTGGAGCTCCCGCAGGTCGCCTTCTTCGAGGCCCCGACGCCGGCCGGGCTCGCCCGGATCGTGGAGCAGCTCCTCGCTGGCGGCCCTGGGAGCCCGGTGGCCCCGCCCATCGTGCCGCGGCCGCGCGAGGGGAATCCCCCCGCCTCCTTCGCGCAGGAGCGGCTGTGGTTCCTGTATCAGCTCGACGGTGACCTGGGGGCATACAACATCCCCTTGCGGCTCCGGCTCCGGGGCCGTCTCGTCCTGCCGGCTCTCACTGCCGCCCTCAACGCGGTGATTGCGCGCCACGAGGCGCTGCGGACCTCTTTCGCCGGGATCAAGGGGCGGCCGGTCCAGGTGATCGCTCCGGCCTTGCGGATCGACGTGCCGGTCGTGGACCTGAGCGGGTTGCCCGCGCAACGGCGGGAGAGCCTGGTCCGCGCGCTGGCAGCGGAGGAGGGGACGTTGCCGTTCGATCTCGCCCGCGGCCCGCTGCTGCGGACGACGCTGCTCCGGCTGGCCCGGAATCATCACGTCGGCCTGCTCACCCTGCACCACATCGTCTCGGACGGCTGGTCGATGGGCGTGCTGGTGCGGGAGCTCGGGATCCTCTACGGCTCCTTCGCGCGTGGGATGGCGACGGAGCTGGAACCGCTGCCGGTGCAGTACGCGGACTTCGCCCTCTGGCAGCGGGAGTGGATGTCGGGAGAGGTGCTCGCCGGACACCTCGCCTACTGGCGGGAGAGCCTGGCGGGAGCACCCGCGGAGCTCGACCTGCCGTTCGACCGGCCGCGGCCCAGGGTGCCGAGCCTGCGGGGGGCTCACGTGCCCTCCCGCTTGCCGGAGGACCTCTCCCAGCGTCTCAACCCGCTCGCCCGCAAGGAGGGTGCGACCCTCTTCATGCTCCTGCTGGCCGCCCTGGAGGCGCTGCTGGTCCGCGTCACGGGCCAGGAAGACCTGGTGGTGGGATCGGCCGTGGCCAACCGCAACCGGGTGGAGACCGAAGGGCTGGTCGGCCTCTTCGTCAACACCCTCGCGTTGCGGGCGGACCTTGCCGGCGATCCGAGCTTTGGAGAGCTGCTGGCGCGGGTGCGGCGGCGCTCGCTCGGAGCCTATACCCATCAGGACCTCCCCTTCGAGCGGCTGGTGGAGGAGCTGCAGCCGGAGCGCCGGTCGACGCGCGCGCCGCTCTTCCAGGTCATGTTCGCGTTGCAGAACGCGACGGTACCCGCTGCGGCCTTGGAATTCCCCGGGCTCGCCGTCGAATCTCTCGCCTCCGAGCAGGGGAGCGCCAAGTTCGACCTCTATCTCTCGTTCGGCGAGATGCCGGGCGGGCTCGCCGGCGCCTGGGACTACGACCCCGATCTCTTCGACGCCGCGACGATGATCCGCTTGGCTCGCCACTTCCACACCCTGCTGGCCGGGGCTGCCGGGAACAGCGACCTTCGGCTCTCTGAGCTGCCGCTGATGGCCGAGGAGGAGCTCCACCAGGTCCTGCTGGCGTGGAACGACACGGCCAGCGCCTTCCCGCGGGATCTCTGCGTCCACCAGCTCTTCGCCGAGCAGGCAGCGGTCCAGCCGGAGGCGGTCGCCGTCGTTTGCGGCGATGGCTGGCTGACCTACGGGGAGCTCGACCACCGCGCCAACCAGATGGCCCGCCACCTGCTGCGGCTCGGCGTGGCCGCCGGTGACCTCGTAGGTCTGTGCGCGGAGCGCTCCCTGGAGATGGTCGTCGCGCTGCTGGGCATCCTCAAGGCGGGTGCAGCCTATGTCTCGCTCGAGCCGGACTCGCCGCGAGAGCGTCTCGCCCTTCTGCTGCGGGAGACCGGAGTGCGCGTCGTCCTGGCTCAGGAGCGGACGCGCGGCAGGCTGCCGGAAGGGAAGACCGCAATCGTCGCGATCGACGGCGGGAGCGAGGACTTCGCGAGCGAGGCCGCGAACGATCCGGGCGTGGGGATCTGCGCGGAGGGTCTCGCCTACGTCTCCTTCACCTCGGGCTCTACGGGGGTTCCCAAGGGGGTGGCGGTCCCCCATCGGGCGGTGGTGCGCCTGGTCCGCGATACGGGATACGCCGAGATGGGGCCGGATGAGGTCTTCCTGCAACTCGCCCCGCTCTCCTTCGACGCCTCGACGCTGGAGATCTGGGCACCCCTGCTCAACGGCGGGCGGCTCGTCGTCATGGCGCCTGGGACACCGGCGCTAGAGGAGATCGGCGCCGCCGTGGAATGCCACGGCGTCACCTCCATGTGGCTGACGGCCGGACTGTTCCATCAGATGGTGGAAGGCCCTCTCGGCCGTCTCGCGGGGCTGCGCCAGCTCCTGGCGGGGGGCGACGTCCTGTCGGTGGCGCACCTCCGGGAGGCGTTGGCCAGGCTGCCGGAGACCCGCCTGTACAACGGCTACGGCCCGACCGAGAACACGACCTTCACGGCGGTCTGCCCGTTGCGCTCGCCGGAGCCGACCGGCCTGACGGCGCCCATCGGGCGTCCGATCGCCAACAGCGCCGTCTACGTGCTCGACCGCCAATTCCGGCCGGTGCCGGCGGGGGTCTATGGAGAGCTGTTCGCCGGCGGCGACGGCCTCGCGCTCGGCTATCTCGGCCGGCCCGGCCTGACGGCCGAACGGTTCGTGCCCGATCCGGCCAGCGGCCGCCCCGGAGAGCGCCTGTACCGGCCGGGAGACTTCGTGCGCTTCTTGCCCGGTGGCCAGATCGAGTGCCGTGGCCGTGCCGACAACCAGGTCAAGCTGCGCGGTTTCCGCATCGAGCTGGGAGAGGTCGAGGCCTCGCTCGCGGAGATCGCCGGGGTGCGCGAGGCGGCGGTGGTCGTGCGGGAGGACCTCCCAGGAGGCCGCGGCCTGGCCGCCTTCGTGGCGCCGGAGCTGGGAGCCGCTCTCGACGCCGCCAAGCTCCGCGAAGCCCTCAAGATGAGGCTGCCGGATTACATGGTCCCTGCCCGTCTCGTCCTCCTGGACTCCCTGCCGCTGACGCCCAACGGCAAGATCGATCGCAAGGCGCTGGCGCAGGGGCCGCTGGCCGAGCGGATCTCGGCCGCGGCCGGTTCCGCCGCGCCGCGCACGCCGTACGAGGAGCTGCTGGCGACAATTTGGGCGGACGTGCTCCGGCTGGAGAGCGTCGGTGTCGAGGACGACTTCTTTGACCTCGGCGGCCACTCTTTGCTGGCCACCCAGGTGGTCTCGGGGGTGCGCGAAGCGTTCGGCGTGGACCTGTCGCTTCGCGCGCTTTTCGAGGCCCGCACCGTCGCGGGGCTCGCGGAGTGGATGGAGAGCGAGGAGCGCGGCGCCGGGAGCGCGCTGCCACCGTTCGCGCCCGCTCCCCGCGGCGAGGCGCCGCCGCTCTCTTTCGAACAGGAGCGGGTCTGGCTCCTGCAACAGGAGGCTCTCCACAGCCCGTTCGCAAATCTGCCGGCGGCGTTCCGGATGTCTGGGACGCTGGACGAGCAGGCGCTCGCGGTGAGCCTCGATCGTCTGGCCGGGCGGCACGAGCCCCTGCGGACGACGTTCCCTGCCCCTGGCGGCGTGCCGGCACAGGTGATTGCGCCCCATACCACCGGGGTCCTGGCCACCGTCGATCTGTCGGCGGTCGCTCCGTCCCTCGGCCGGGCCGAGGCCGAGGCGCTCGTAGCCGCGGCGGTCCGGCGCCCCTTCGACCTGCGTGCCGAGCCGCCGTTACGCGCCATGCTGCTGCGTCTCTCGGGGGATGAACGGGTTCTGCTGCTCGTCGTCCACCGGATCGCCGCCGACGCCGCCTCCCTGGAGGTGCTGTGCCGCGATCTCGAGGCCCTCTATGCCTCCGTCATGGGGGGGGGGGAGTCTCTTCCCCTGGCGCCGCTGCCGGCCCAGTACGCGGATTTCGCGGCTTGGCAGCGGCGCGCGTTGCAGGGAGCGACTCGGGACCAGGATCTGGGTTACTGGCACCGGCAGCTCTCCTCTGGAGCGCCGTTGGATCTGCCGGCCGACCGCCCCCATCTTCCGCAGCCGACGTTCCGCGCCGGGCGCGCTGCCGTCGAGGTCCCCCGTCAAGTGGCCGCCTCCCTGCGGGCCCTGGCCCGGCGGCAGAACGTCACCTTCGCCATGCTCCTCCTCGCCGCGTTCGAAACCCTGCTGTACCGCTACTCCAGCCAGGAGAGCGTCACGGTCGGTTCCTTCAGCGGCGTACCGGAGATCGAAGGCGCCGTCGGCCCCTGGGCCAACGGCCTGCCCTTGCGGACGGACTTCTCCGGATCTCCCGGCTTTGACCGGCTGCTGCCGCGCGTCCGCAAGGTGGTTCTGGCGGGCTGCGTCCACCGGCGCCTGCCGTTCGAGCTGCTGGCCGAAGCGCTTGAAGAGAACGTGGCGTTCGTGCCGGGGCAGTC
>CAXTNS010000177.1:1308-3250 GCA_964245465.1 uncultured Thermoanaerobaculia bacterium | reverse complement strand
GCCCGGCATCCCCTGTTCCAGGTGACGTTCGAGCTGCGGGAAGGGGAAGCTCCCGTTCCCGCGTTCACGGGCGTCGCGGCGGCGCCGTTGGCCGTCGACCCGGAGGCGTCCCTCTTCGATCTGGGTCTCGAGCTGCGGACGGACTCCGGGAGGCTCGCGGGCTGGCTGCGCTACGCCGCGGACCGGTTCGACCGGACCACGGTCCTGCGGCTGGCGCAGCAGCTCGGGGTGCTGCTGGAGGGGATCGCCGCCGGCCCCGAGCGGCTGGTCGACGAGTTGCCCCTGCTCTCCCCGGCGGCGAGTCAGCAGGTGCTGGTGGAGTGGAACGACTCGGGGCAGCTAGAGGCCCGCGCGTGCCTGCACGAGATGGTCTCGGCCCAGGCGCGGCGGACGCCTGAAGCTCCCGCACTGCTCTGGAGCGGCCAGAGCTTGAGCTACGGCGAGCTCGACCGGCGCGCCAGCCAGTTGGCCCGCCATCTGCTCGACCTGGGCGCAGGGCCGGAGGTCCCGGTCGCGCTGTTCCTCGACCGCACGCCGGAGCTGGTGATCGCCATCCTGGCCGTCCTCAAGGCGGGCTCGGCCTATGTCCCCCTCGACCCTGCCTATCCCACCGAGCGGCTCGACTTCCTCCTCGACGACAGCCGGGCCCCCATCCTGGTCGCCGAGGAGCACCGGCTCGGATCGTTGTCCGCAACGCCGGCCACGGTGGTCTGCCTCGAGCGCGACGCCGAGCTCATCGCCCGCCAGGCCGGTGAGGCTCCCCCCTGCGCCGCCCGTCCGGACAACCTCGCCTACTTCATCTACACCTCCGGCTCGACCGGCCGTCCCAAGGGGGTCTGCATCGAGCACCGCAGCGCCGTGGCCCTGGTGCGCTGGGCCTGGGAGGTCTATCCACGGGAGCTTCTCCTCGGCGTACTGGCGGCCACGTCGGTCTGTTTCGACCTCTCCATCTTCGAGCTGTTCGTGCCGCTCTCCTGCGGCGGCACGGTAATCCTGGCCGCCAATGCCTTGAAGCTGCCGCACCTGCCCGAATCCGGCCGCGTCACCCTGCTCAATACCGTGCCTTCGGCCGCCGCCGAGCTGGCAGCTTCCGGCGGGCTCCCGCCGTCGCTGCACACGGTCAATCTCGCCGGCGAGCCGCTGCGGCCGGAATTGGTGGACCGCCTCTACGGCTGCGGCGTGGAGCAGGTCTTCGACCTGTACGGCCCATCGGAGGACACCACCTACTCCACCTTCACGCTGCGGCGGCCCGGCGGTCCGGCGACCATCGGCCGGCCGATCCGGGGCTCGCACACCTATGTGCTCGACATTCTCCAGCAGCCGGTGCTCCCGGGCCGGCCCGGGGAACTGTATCTGGGCGGTGCCGGCCTGGCCCGCGGCTATCTGCGCCGGCCGGAGCAGACGGCCGAGCGCTTCGTGCCCGATCCGTTCTCCGGCGAGCCGGGAGCCCGGCTCTACCGTACCGGCGACCTGGTGCGCCAGCGGCCGGACGGCTGCCTGGAGTTCATCGGGCGCATCGACCACCAGGTCAAGATCCGCGGCTACCGCATCGAGCTGGGCGAAATCGAGACCGCTTTGCGCACGCATCCGGAAGTGGCAGAGGCGGTGGTCACCGTGAGGGAGGAGGCGGAGCGGCGGCTGGTGGCCTACGTAGTGTTCCGCAGCGGCGGCTCGGCCCCGGGGATCACCGCGCTGCGGGCCCACCTGGAGTCCAAGCTGCCGGGCTACATGGTGCCGGCCCTGTTCGTCACCCTGGAGGCCCTGCCCCTGACTCCCAACGGCAAGGTCGACCGCAACGCCCTGCCGGAGCCGGACCTCCGCCGGCCCGAGCTCGAGGCCGCCTACGAGCCGCCGCGCACCCCGGAGGAGGAGCGGCTCGCGCGCTTGACCGCCGAGGTGCTCCGGCTCGTGCAGCCGCCGGTGGTGCTCGACCAGACGCAGC
>CAXTNS010000177.1:0-1298 GCA_964245465.1 uncultured Thermoanaerobaculia bacterium | reverse complement strand
CTTCGAGCTCGGCGGAGACTCCGTGCTGGGTCTGCAGCTCATCTCGCGCGCCCACCGCGAGGGCCTGGGGCTGACTCTGCAGCAGCTCCTTACCTTCCCGACCCTCGCCGGCCTCGCCGCCGCCGCCGTCCCTGTTGCCGGAGGTGAAGACCCCGTCTCCGAGCCGTCGGCGGTGGAGACGGGGGACGAGCGGATCGAAGATCGTTATCCGCTCTCCCCGATGCAACTGGGCCTTCTCTTCGACAGCCTGTTCGCCGAATCGGGGCAACTGGTCCAGGCGGGGTTCGAGGTCAGGGGCGAGCTGCAGCACGCCGCGTTCGACGGCGCCTGGCGGCTGCTGGCGTCGAGGCATCCGGTGCTGCGCACCACCTTCTCCTGGGAGGGGCCCGCCGAGCCGGTCCAGGAGGTCCATCGCGAGGCGAGCCTCGCCGTCGAGCACCATGACTGGCGCGGGTTGGGCGCCGCCGAGCAACGGCAGCGGCGGGAAGGTTTCCTGCAGCGGGAGCGTCTGGAAGGAGCCTTCGACCTCACCCAGCCGCAACTGCTGCGGGTCGCCCTCTTCCAATTGGAGGAGGATCTCCACTATCTCGCGCTCAGCTATCACCACCTCGTGCGCGACGGCTGGTCCTGCCTCGTTCTCCTGGAAGAGCTGAGGATCGCCTACCAGGCGCTCCGGCGCGGCGAGCCGGCGCCGCTGGAGCCGGTGCGCCCCTACCGCGATTTCATTTCCTGGGTCAACCGGCAGGATCCCTCGGCGGCCGAAGAATACTGGCGCGAGAGGTTGCGCGGCTTCGTCTCGACGACTCCGCTGTGGATCGACCGCGAGCGGGGAGTCGCGGCGGTGGGGCGGCGGATCGACGTGTACGGCAAGGCGGAATCCCGGGTTTCGGAGCAGGCGGCCGCGGCCCTGCACACCGTTGCCCGGAAGCGGCGGCTCACGGCGGGCACCCTGGTCGTAGGGGCGTGGGCGGTACTGCTCGGCCGCTACAGCGGCGAATCGGACGTCGTGTTCGGATCTATCTTCTCCGGGCGCTCTCCGGAGATTCCCGGCGTCGATTCCATGGTGGGCCTGCTGATCAACAATCTGCCCGTGCGGGCCGCGCTGCCGGCCGATGCCGGGCTCCTCCCCTGGCTCGAGGAGCTCCAGGCGCAGATGCTCGCCACCCGGCGCTTCGAGCAGAGCCCGCGCCGGTGCGGCCCGACCTCAAGCGACTGCTGTCGACGGCCATCCGCAGCACGTCCAAGGACGACGGCTGGTCGCACCTCGGCGAGGTCGGGTCCTACCTGAGCAAGAGCCA
>CAXTNS010000176.1:0-11176 GCA_964245465.1 uncultured Thermoanaerobaculia bacterium | reverse complement strand
GGCATAGGGGGGAGATTGTAGACCGGCTGGGTTCTCGCTTGAAGGAGAAGGCCACCGCGGTATCGCGAAGGGCTACATCTCTCCGACTTCCATCTCCTCTCCCAGACTCAAGGGATTCCGTTCGAGCCACACCGAGACAACCCAGGTGTAATCAGTGAAGGTCAATTCGTCGACCGAGAGCCGCAAGGTTGAGCACAGAGATGGAAGCTCATCGCGGAAGACATCGTAGCGGTTACCGATCAAAGCGCCTCCTGGCATATTGGTGGATGGCTGGGCATTGCGGAGCCAGTTCCGAACCATGACGATGGCGGCTCTCGGTTGGTCTCCATGGGAACGGATATCCTGGCCAGAGATGTCTGAGATAAACTTCTGGTAACGGTAATTCTCGCGATCCAGAATCAGGCAGATCTTTTCCCGCTGCTCTCCTTGGCCATAGCGTTTGGCACCCAGGAAGAGACCGAGTTCCAGAGGCATGTTGAACCTGGGTAGCCGGTTTGCCTCGTCCAGTTCCGTCTTTGAGATATCATGGATCCCAAACCTGCAGTCCGAGATGACGTTGAAGATCTTCTCGATCCGGATCTGGCTCCCATCATCGCTTTCCAGGGCGCATCGCGCTCTGAACCCACAGTCAGATACCGCAAAGACGATCGCTTCGAAAAGGTCTCTGTAGTGGAGGTCGAAGGGACAGTTGATGAAAACCTGCCGAAAGTAGACGGATTCCATTGAGAAACGATAGATCCCGGTCAGGTCCGGCCCTGGTCGTCCTTCTCTTTGGCTGGAGATCCGTCTGAAGGGTGGGCCATCACTCTGGCCCAGACTTCAGGGTCACGCTCCCGGAGCACAGCTTCTACCGCGGCCTCAAACTCTTCAGGAGTCCGTGAGCCCTTCTGGAGGGGGAAGAGGATTTCACGTTCCGTCTTTGCCATGCTTCTAGATTACGCCTTTACATGCCAGGTCGTCAATGCCTCCTTCCGTGATAGTCTCGCTTCCGCGCCGCCGCGGCACCACTATGCCTGTGGCGGGGCGTGCCTTGCCTTACCCAACCCTGGAGAGAGTGTGAACGGTCGAGTCCTGATTACCGGCGCCACGGGCGCCTTGGGGCGGAGCGTGGTGGCTCGCTTCCTCGATGGAGGCGACCGGGTGCTGGCCGTGGGCACCCACGAGGCGGCTCTTGGAGAGATCGCGGCCCTGGCGCCTTCGGACGTGCTGTCGGTGCGCCGGGCGGACCTCTCCCAGACGGCCGAGGTCGAGCGGCTGTTCGACGAGGTGGAGAGCGCCTCGGGCGTGCCGCGGGCCGTCGTCCACCTGGTGGGCGGCTTCCGTTGGGCGCGGTTCGCCGACTGCTCGGACGCCGACTGGAGCTTCCTGCTGAAGGTCAACCTGGAGACCACCTTCCGCGTCTTCCGCGAGTGCGCCCGCCGGTTCGAGCGGGCAGGCAGCGGCGTGGTGGTCGCCGTCTCCTCCCCGGCGGCGCTGCTGGGGGAGGCGGGAGTGGGCGGATATGCCGCCACCAAGGCCGGGGTGCTGCGCCTGGTCGAGTCGCTGGCGCGCGAGATGGCGCCGTTCGGCGGCCGGGCCAACGCCGTGCTCCCCGGTACCATGGACACCCCCGCGAACCGGGCGGACATGCCCGGCACCGATCCCTCGAAATGGGTCTCCACCGAGGACGTCGCCTCGGTCATTCACTTCCTGACGACCCCTGCTGCCGTCGCCATCAACGGCGCCGCGGTGCGGGTCCCCGGACCAACTCTATGAGCTCATCGTCCCTGGACTGCCATATCTATTACCATTCGCAACGCCACGAGGTGCCGCCCGCCGAATGCGGCCATCAGGTCGATCTGGCCGCTGAGCCGGAGGCCGTAGAACAGCTCGCGAAGCTGGGCATCTCCCCGGAGCGGGACCTGCCAGCCGTGCTGCTCACGGAGCCGGACGGCAAGATCCGTATCGTCGGCGTGCGGCTGACGGCCGAAGAGACGGCCAAGCTCGCCGCCGGCAACGGCATCCATGCCGCCGTCCTGGTCGTCTACAGCTCCGACTGGTGCCCTGACTGCCGGCGGGCCAAGCGGGTGCTGGAGGAGGCAGAAGCCCCCTTCGACGAGGTGAACCTCGACGGCGACCCCATGGCCGAGGCCATGGTCCTCCAGAAGAGCGGCGGCCGGCGCGTCGTGCCTACCCTGCGGTTCGACGACCGCGTGTGGGCGTTCAACCCGGCTCCGCCGCTGCTGCGTCGGCTGCTCAATGGCCGCGCCAGGCGGGCCTAGCCGGAATCCCAAGGAGATCCCTGAATGAAGATCGCCGTCTGCATCAAGCAGGTCCCCAACACCGAGGCGCGGCTGCGGGTCCGCCGCGACGGGCGGTGGCTGGACGAGGAGGACCTGCCGTTCATCATCAACGAGAGCGACGAGTACGCCCTGGAAGAGGGGCTGCGGATCGCCGAGAAGACGGGCGGCGAGGTCGTCGTCTTCAGCCTCGGCCCCGAGCGGGTCAAGGAGGCCCTGCGCAAGGCTCTGGCCGTGGGCGCGGCGCGCGCCGTCCACCTGTCGGACCCCGCCTTCCTGAGCGGCGATGCCCTGGCAGCAGGCCGGGCCTTGGCCGCGGCCATCGCCCGGGACAACTTTGACCTCGCGCTCACCGGCTCGCAGTCGGACGACGTGGGCTACGGCGGCACCGGCTCGGTGATCGCCGGCCATTTGGGCTGGCCCCACGTGTGGCTGGTCATGGGGGTCGAGCTCGAAGAGGGAAATAGCAGCGCCAAGGTGACCCGCGAGATGGAGAGCGGCGTCAACGAGGTCTCGCGCGTGCGCCTGCCGGCCGTGCTGGAGATCCAGGCGGGCTTGAACCACCCCCGCTATGCCTCGCTCAAGGGGATCATGGCGGCCAAGAAAAAGGAGATCGCGGCGGCCACGCCGGCCGACCTGGGGCTCGACGCCTCGCAGGTGGGCGAGGCGGGCTCGCGCCTGGAGATCGTGTCGGTGAGCTTCCCCGAGTCGGGCAAGGGCGCCCAGATCCTCCCGGGGGACGCCAAGGCCGCGGCCACGGCGCTGGTGGACAAACTGCAGAAGGAAGCGAGGGTGCTCTGATGTCGAACCGGGTCTGGGCCGTCCTGCAACAGCGCGAGGGGCAGCTCCCGCGCATCTCCTGGGAAGCCGCGGCTGCGGCGCAGAAACTGGCGGCAGGCCTGGGTGTCAAAGCCGAAGCCGTGCTGCTCGGCTCGGGCGTGGGCCTGGCCGCCGCGGACGTGGCCAAGCTCGACCTCGCCGCCGTCCACGTGGCGGACCACGAAGCCCTGCGCACCTACACGCCGGGCGGCTACATCGGCGCCCTCGCTCCGGCGATCCGCGATGCGGCTCCCGCGTTCGTGGTCTTCCCCCACACCTATCAGACGGTCGATTACATGCCCCGCCTGGCCCAGACCGTGGGCGCTGGCCTGTTGCCGGAGGTCACGGCGTTTCAGGAAGGCGACGGCGGATTGCTCTGGACCCGCCCGGTGATGGGTGGCAAGCTCCAGTCCAAGGTGCGCGTCAAGGGCGAGGGCACGGTGCTGGTCTCCGTCCAGTCCGGCGCCTTCCCGGCCGACAGTGTGGCCCGCGGCGGCGAGGCCGAGGTTGCCGAGGTCAAGCCCCTGGAGGTCGACCTCTCCGGCGTCCAGCCGGACCGCGAGATCCTGGGTTACGAAGAGGTGGGCGGCGACACGGTCGACCTCACCAAGGCGGACGTCATCGTGGCCGTGGGCCGCGGCGTGGGCGGCGGGGACAAGATGGCCCCGGTCCAGGCCTTGGCGAAGGCGCTCGGGGCCGAGATCGCGGCGAGCCGCCCGGTGATCGACAACGGCTGGCTGCCCCGCGACCGCCAGATCGGCTCCTCGGGCCAGACGGTGGCGCCCAAGCTCTACATCGCGGCCGGCATCTCGGGCGCCATCCAGCACCTGGTGGGCATGAAGGGCTCCTCGGTGATCGTGGCGATCAACAAGGACCCCGGCGCGCCGATCTTCACCGTGGCCCACTACGGCATCGTCGGCGATCTCCACGAGGTGCTGCCGGCGCTGACCGAGGCCATTCAGGCCGCCAAAGGGTAGTGGCATCCTCCTGGCCTCCCTGGGTCATTCTCAAGTTTGGCGGCACCAGCGTCTCGACGCCAGAGCGCTGGGCCACCATCGCCGAGCTGACCCGCCGGAAGATCTCTGAGGGATTGCGTCCCCTCGTGGTCTGCTCGGCCCTCTCCGGCATCTCGAACCAGTTGGAGACGCTCCTGGGCCTCGCCGTCCAGGACCGCTATGAGGAGGCCTTGGCCGCCCTCCGGGCCCGGCACCTGGAGCTGGGGGAGCGGCTGGGATTGACTTCGGATGGCGCCGCGGAGCTGCTGCGGGCGGACTTCGAGGAGCTGTCCCGGCTCGCCCTGGCGGCTTCGCTGCTGCGGGAGGCCGGTCCGGCCCTGAAGGCGCGGGTGATGGCCTTCGGCGCGCTGATGTCCACCCGGCTGGGCGCCGCTTTTCTCTCCTCGCGAGGGATCGAGACGGCCTGGCACGACGCACGGACATCGCTGGTCGCCCGGGAAGACCCTCTGGCCCCCGGTCCCCGGGCGTATCTCTCGGCCACCTGCGATTTCGACCGCGATCCGGAGTTGATCGACCGCCTTGCCGGTCTCCCGGGTCAAGCCGTCATCACGCAGGGATTCATCGCCCGCAACCGGGAAGGGCAGACGGTGCTCCTCGGGCGCGGCGGCTCGGACACGTCGGCCGCCTACTTCGCAGCCCGCCTGGGCGCCGCGCGGTGCGAGATCTGGACGGACGTCCCCGGCCTCTTCACGGCCAATCCGGCGATCATCCCCTCGGCCCGCCTGCTGCGCGCCCTGACCTATGAAGAGGCGCAGGAGATCGCCGGCATGGGCGCCAAGGTGCTCCACCCGCGGGCCATCGCGCCCTGCCAGCTCCACGGCATCCCTCTCCACGTGCTCTCGACCGACCGGCCGGACATCCCTGGCACCGTGATCTCCGCGTCCGGCCCGGCGGGCGGTCCGCAGGTGAAAGCCGTCTCCAGCCGCCACGGGCTCACCCTGGTCTCTCTGGAGACCGCGGGCATGTGGCAGCAGGTGGGCTTCCTCGCCCGGGCGTTCGAGGTGTTCGCCCGCCATGGGCTGTCGGTGGACTCGGTCTCCACGTCGGAGACCAACGTCACGGTCACCCTCGATCCCCAGGCCAACACCCTGGAGCCGGCCGTGCTGCCGGCCCTGCTCGAAGACCTCGCGGCCTTCTGTGTGCCGCGCGTCGTGGCGCCGGCCTCCTCCCTGTCGCTCGTGGGGCGGGGCATCCGCGCCATCCTGCACGAGTTGGGGCCGGTGCTGGAGGTCTTCGAGGAGCTCAAGGTGTACCTCCTCACCCAGGCGGCCAACGACCTCAACCTCACCTTCGTGGTGGACGAGGAGCAGAGCGAGCGGCTGGTGCGGCAGCTCCATGGCCTGCTGTTCGCCCAGAAAGGGGAGAGCCCGCTCTTCGGCCCCTCCTGGAGCGAGCTCTTCGGCGATGCCGGAGGAATCGAGGAAGAAGAGGCCACCAGCCTGTCCATGGAGTGGTGGCGCGTCCGCCAAGCGGAGCTGCTGGACCTCGGCTCCTCTCGGGGACCGGTCTACGCCTACGACGCCGGCACGCTGCGAGCCCGGGCTCAGGCCCTGCGCTCGCTCGACGCCATCTCGCGCGTCTTCTACTCCGTCAAGGCCAACGCCCATCCAGGCGTTCTGAGGACTTTCCACGAGGAGGGGCGCGGCTTCGAGTGCGGCTCGGTGGCCGAGCTCGACCACGTGCGCTCCGTCCTCCCAGATCTCGACGGCTCACGGCTCCTGTTCACCCCCAACTTCGCGCCCCGTGAGGAGTACGTCCACGGCTTCGAGCTGGGGGCGCGGGTGACGCTCGACAACCTTCACCCTCTGGTCCACTGGCCGGAGGTCTTCCGTGGGCGGGAGGTCTTCCTGCGGCTGGACCCGGGGCGGGGGAGAGGGCACCACTCCCACGTCCGCACCGCCGGAGCGCAGTCGAAGTTCGGCCTGGACCCGGAGCAGCTTGCGGAGATCCAGCCCCTCCTCCAGGTCTGCGGCACCCGGGTGGTGGGGCTCCACGCGCACTCCGGCAGCGGTGTGCGCACGGCGGAGGCCTGGAGCGAGGTGGCGATCTTCCTCGCCTCCGCCGCCGAGCGGTTTCCCGCCGTGCGCGTGCTCGACCTGGGGGGCGGCCTCGGCGTGCCGGAGCGGCCCGGCCAGGTGCCGCTCGACCTCGAAGGACTGGGGGATCTCCTGCGCCGCTTCAAATCGGCCGATCCGCGTTTCGAGCTGTGGCTGGAGCCCGGGCGTTTCCTGGTGTCCGAGGCCGGGGTCCTGCTCGCCCGGGTCACCCAGGTCAAGCGCAAGGGAGAGGTGGTCTACGTGGGCCTGGAGACGGGCATGAACTCGCTGATCCGCCCGCCCCTCTATGGCGCCTATCACCCCATCGTGAACCTCTCGCGGCTGGACGAGCCCGCCACCTGGACCGTCCACGTCGTCGGCCCCATCTGCGAGACGGGCGACATCCTCGGCCGCTCCCGCCGCCTGCCGCCCACGTCGGAGGGGGACGTCCTCCTGATCGCCAACGCCGGCGCCTACGGACGGGTCATGAGCTCCCGGTACAACCTGCGGGAGCCGGCGGGGGAGGTCCTGCTGGGCTGAAACCCGCCTCTCCATCCCCCCGTAGTCCTGTTCAGGAGGCATGACATGGACACGAACGCGAGGGACACGATGACCTTTCCAGACGCCTTGCTCCACTTCGTCAAGGCGCCGTTCCGGGTGCGGACCTATACCAACCTTCTGTATCTGGCGCTGGCCTTACCCTTGGGCCTGCTCTATTTCATCTTCCTGACGGTGGGGCTCCCCCTGGGGATCGGGCTGACTCTCCTCTGGATTGGCATCCCCATCCTGGCCCTGGTGTTCGCCGGGAGCTGGGGGCTCGCCGCCCTGGAGCGTCAGCTCGCCATCCACGTTCTGGGCGCCCGGGTGCCTCCCATGTCGCCGCCGGTGACGGAAGCGGTGCAGACCGTCTGGCAGCGGGTGAAGGCCTTCTTGGCGAACCCCGTCACCTGGAAAGGGATGGCCTTCCTGCTCCTCAAGCTTCCTTTGGGGATCGTGAGCTTCACCGCGATCGTCACCCTGCTCGCCACGAGCGCGGCGTTCCTGGCCACTCCGATCCTCTGGCAATGGGGGGCGGACTTCGAGGCCGACGGCGTGATCCTCCTCGTGGACTCGTGGGGCGAAGCCTGGCTGTGCGCGCTCTTCGGCCTGGGCCTGCTGTTCGTCTCGCTCAACCTGCTCAACGGGCTGGCCCTGGTCTGGCGATGGATGGCCACGTTCCTCCTGGGCAGCGAGCGGTTCGCGACCCCAACGCCCGCGGCCGGGCCACCCTCTTCGCCGGTGTTGACGGACGGGATGGCCCTGGCCTGACAGCCCTCTTCCGGCACGCGCGCCCGCCCGGTACCATTCCGGCCGGGATCACAATGCGGAGTCACCGGAGCCACGTCAGTCCTTGAACGTCCTTTGGCTGGAATCCCTCTGGCTTGACGCCCGGTCGGGCGTCCGCGGCCTTCTCCGGAGCCCGGGGACCACGGCGGCAGCCCTGCTCACCCTGGCCCTGGGCATCGGCGCCAACACTGCCGTCTTCAGCGTGGCCCGCGCCACTCTCGGCCGGCCCCTGCCGTACCGCGACCCGGACCGGCTGGTGGCGGTGTTTCAGCGGCTCCCCGCGATGGACCACGGCTCGCCGGCTACGCTTCGCATCTTCGGGGAGTGGCGCCGCCGGAGCCGCTCCTTCGAAGGCCTCGCCTCTCTCAGCGAGAACCGCTCGAACCTCACCGGGCCGGGCCGCCCAGCCCTGGTGCCGCAGGCCTGGGTCACCGCCAATTTCTTTCAGGTCGCCGGTACGGAGATGGTCGTCGGCCGGGGTTTTCGTGAGGACGAGGTCCGCCGCCGGACTCGTGTGGCTGTCCTCTCTCACGGGCTTTACCTGGAGCGGTATGGTGGCGATCCGGCCCGGCTCGGCCAGGGAATCGTCCTCGACGGCCGGCGCTACGCCGTGGTCGGCGTGACTCCCCCGGGATTCTCCCTGTTCGGCAGTTTTGAGGCCTGGCTGCCGGACGCTTTTCGTACAGCTATGGGTGACTCCGTCTGGAACTTCCTTTGTGTCCTCGGCCGCCTGCGGCCCGGCGCGGGCCTGGAGGAGGCC
Organism: uncultured Thermoanaerobaculia bacterium; assembly: GCA_964245465.1. Classification (GTDB taxonomy): domain Bacteria; phylum Acidobacteriota; class Thermoanaerobaculia; order Multivoradales; family UBA5704; genus DATARR01. Next base: position 2,940 of record CAXTNS010000176.1, on the reverse strand, counting down.
GACCGCGAGTGCGAGGCGGTCTCCCATGCCCTGGCGAAGTCCGAGCCGGAGGTCTACGAGGGGCGAACGGTTGAGATCGAGCCCATCCAGTCCGTCGGCCAGCGGGAGGTCCGGCGAACGCTCGCGGTGCTGGGCCTGTTCGTCTCTTTCGTCCTGCTCATCGCCTGCGCTGACGTCGCGGGTCTCCTCCTCGCCAGGGCCACGGGCCGCGAAGGGGAAGTCGCCCTGCGCACCGCCCTGGGCGCGGACCGGCGCCGCCTCCTGCGGTGGATGCTCGCCGAAAGCCTGGTCCTGTTCCTCGGGGGTGGCCTGCTCGCCCTGCCGCTGGCCTTCTGGGGCACTCGCATGCTGGCGAGGCTCGGTCCCGCGGCGATCGCCGCGAGCTCGGAGATCGGGCCGCATGGCGGAGTCCTGCTCTTCGCCTTCGGACTGTCGTTCGCGACCGGTCTGCTCTTCGGCTTGCTGCCGGCGCTCACGGTCACCGGGCGTCTCGCGGAAACCCTGAAAGATGCCCGCCGTGTCGCCGGCCGTCCGGGCAGCCGAGCGGTCCGCCGCCTGCTGGTGGCCGGGCAGGTGGCTCTCACCGCCATCCTCGTGGTCGGCGCCCTCCTGCTCCTCCAGAGTTTCGACCGGCTTCGGGGATTGGACCCTGGATTCCGGCCGAACGGGATCCTGGCCGTCCTCGTCCAACCGCCTCTGGACCGCTACGGCGAGCCCGGTTCCCGTGCCGCTCTCTACCGCCGGATCCTCGACCTCGCCCGGAAGATTCCCGGGGCCGAGTCCGCCGCCCTGCAGAGCTCGGTGCCCTTTACACCCAACCCGGCCGTCCAGTTCACTGTCGAGGGGATTCCTAATCCCCCTCCGGGCCAGAACCGGATGGTCTCGGCCCGCTGGGTCAGCTCGGGATACTTCGAGATGATGGGAATCCGCCGGGTGCGCGGCCGGCTGTTCCGCGACTCCGACGGCATGGGCTCGGCCCCCGTCGTCATCATCAACGAGACCATGGCCGACTCCTACTGGCCGGGCCAGAACCCCGTGGGCAAGCGCCTCGGCTTCGGCGATCCGGAATCGATCTAGTGGATGAGAGTCGTCGGCGTCGTCCGGAACACCCGGCAGCGGAGCCTCAGGCTCGGCTCCCTCCTGGAGGTCTACCGTCCCCTGCTCCAGGAACCCGATGATTCGGCCTACCTCTCCCTCCGCGTCCCTGGAGACCCGCTCCATTGGGCACCGGCGGTGCGGAAGGCCCTGCGACAGGCGGATGCAGGGCTGGCCGGCGGCTCGCCCGTGGTCCTGGAAAAGGTCGTGCCGTCCGAAGTCGCAGCCATCCGCTTCAAGTCACTTCTCTCCACCCTGTTCGCGGCCCTCGCCCTCCTCCTCGCGGCGGTGGGCATCTACGGGGTCCAGAGCTATTCAGTGGCCCGGCGCACCCACGAGATGGGAATCCGGATCGCCCTGGGGGCCCAGCCCTGGGACGTCCTGCGGCGCGTGGTCCTGGAAGGAATGGCCCCGGTGGCCGCCGGCCTCGCCGTGGGGCTCGCCGCCGCCCGGCTCCTCTCTCGCCTCCTCGCGGACCAGCTCTATGAAGTGAGCAGCGGCGATCCCTTCACCTTTACGGTGACGGCGGTGGTGATCATCCTCGCCGGCCTCGTGGCCGCGTACTTCCCGGCCCACCGCGCCACGCAGGTCGATCCCCTCGCGGCTCTGCGGGAGGAGTAGGGTGGGATGTCAGGGATCTTGTTTGAGTTGCTCCATGACTTGACGGCAGAGCTTCTCCGAAATCCAGAGATCCGGTCTAGCAGCAATGGCGTTCAGCCGAGCTCTTCGGCAAGAGTGGCAGTGCTGAAGGAGGGCTCCGGACCTCGCGCATACGCGTGCCGGGAAAGCTCGGAACGGGATACCCCGGTCTGCTCCGCCGCAGCTCCAAAGGACAGCTTGCCTTGGGCGTAGAGATCGAGGGCTCGGTCAATCTTGATCTCCCGTAAGCCTCGCTGAAGGAGCTCGAGCAAGAAGTCTTGCTGAAGCGTCTCGAACTCTTCTGCCAGAGTCAGAGGGAGCGTCAGGGTCAAGGACTTGCCGGCCATGTCTGAAGTACAGGGGGTCAACGCAGTGTGGTGCGAATCGGGGGCAGTGACTGCTCTCCAGAAATGTACCGCAAGTTCCCCGGGGCGAGCGTCCCGCCCCGAGAGCTATGCCGCGTGCCCCAAGATAGATGCCGCATGCCTCAAGGTATCTCTCGAAAAGATCTCGGTGTCTGCCGCGAAGGAGCCGGTCTATGCCGCATGCCCCGCCGGAGACGCCGCTTACCTCTTCGGATATACCGCGTATCCCGGCAGAGATGCCGCTTACCCCTCCGGGAATGCCGTCAGTCTGCCGGGGTACACGGCAAGTCAGCGGCTGGTCGCGGGAGAATTGGAGATCCCCAACCACTCCGGCACCTCTGCGACCGAATCCAGCACCCCGTCTGCCGCCTGCCTCGCGCGCTCCTCATCCTGGGGGCGGTACTTGCCGGTCCGGACGGCGACGCCGATCATTCCGGAGGCGCGGGCTCCCGCAACGTCAGATTCCAGATCGTCGCCCACGACGGCAATGCGCCCGGTCGGGACTCCCAACTCGCTGGCGGCGGCTTCGAAGAAGGCGGGGCTCGGCTTGCCGGCAAGTATAGCCGTTTTGCCGCTGCCGTACTCCAGTGCTGCGACGAAGGGGCCGGCATCCAGGCTGAGGCCCCCATCGGTGCGCCAGTAGCGGTTGCGCTGGATGGCCAGCAGGCCGGCGCCATCCATCAGATTGCGGAAGGCCTGGTTGAGGATCGGGAAGGTCCAGTCCTCTCCGAGGTCGCCGACGACCACGGCCTCGGGCGAGCGGCCGGTGATCTCGAATCCTCCGAACTCCTCGAAGGTGGCCTTGGCCAGGAGGAGCTGGACCCGGTGCACGCCCTTCGAC
>CAXTNS010000175.1:0-11210 GCA_964245465.1 uncultured Thermoanaerobaculia bacterium | reverse complement strand
GTCCAGACGATCTATGACAACGCTCTCCGTAATGGCTGGCAGGACTGGAGCTGGGCGGCGCACAACCTGTCGCAGAACGTGATCTACCAGAGCGCTCCCACCGCCATCTCCTGGGAGCCGGACGCGGTGGGCGGCGACTGGCGGGGGATCTACTTCCACAGCGATCCCGGAGCCGCGGACCCCGCCGTGACCAGTTTCTCGGCGGTGCGTTTCTGGATCAACGGCGCGGGCGGGCATCAGGCGGTGCGGCTGGCGATCTACCGGCACAACGTGGAGATCGGGAGCCTGGACCTGACGCCGCTGCCCGATGGCTGGACCCAGAGGACGGTGACCTGGGCGGAGCTGGGCGTCGTGAATGCCTCGGACACGGCCTTCGACGGCATCGTCTTCCAGACCAACGCGCCCGCGGACCAGGCGACCGCCTACGTGGACGACCTGGAGCTCGTGGAATCCGGCGGCAATCCGCCGCCGGGCGGACCGGTCACGGTCGCCGTCGATCCCAGTCTCGACCGGCGGCCCATCAATCCCCAGATCTATGGAGTGAACTGGGCGAGCTCGGCGCAACTCGCCACGGGCCTCTACACCGCCAACCGGCGGGGCGGCAATGCTACGACGCGCTACAACTGGATCTTCGACACGTCGAACCGCGCGTTCGACTACTACTTCCTCAACATCCACGAGGGTGGATCGAACGGTGCCTCGGCGGACAGCTTCGTCTCGGCCACCCTGGCGGCCGGTGCCGAGGTGGTGATGACGGTACCGATCGATCAGGTGGCGAAGTCGACGGCCCGCACGCCCGGTTTTTCGATCACGAAGTACGGCCCGCAGACGGACACGGAATGCAGCGCCAGTCCCAGCGTGCCGGGCTGCTCCAACAACGGCAACGGCATCTGCAATCCCAACGTGAACAATACGATCTGCCCGGGCGGCGTGCGCTGCTGCAACCCGTCCAGCCCGGCGGTGCCCGGCTCTCCGGGTTTGAGATACATTACCGGCAACACGGCCTCGGACACTTCGGTGCTGGTAAATCTCGACGTCCACGTAGGCGATTTCGTGAGCCATCTCGTCAACGGCTTCGGCACCGCAGCCACGACTGGCGTGCGCTTCTATAATCTCGACAACGAGCCCATGCTCTGGAACAGCACGCACCGCGACGTCCATCCCACGCCGCCCGGCTACAACGAGGTCTGGGCGAAGGGGCTGGCGGCGGCCACGGAGATCAAGAGCCGCGATCCCGGCGCCGAGATCCTCGGACCCGAGACCTGGGGCTGGTGCGACTTCTGGACCTCGGCCCAGGACGCGGCCCTGGGAGACTGCCTCAACGGGCCGGACCGCGCCGCCCATGGAGGCTTGCCGTGGCCCGCGTGGTACATGCAGCAGTCCTGCGCCAACCGCCTGCCCGTGGGCCATCCGGCGGCCGGCGACCTGCCGGTGGACTGGCTGGACATCCATTTCTATCCGCAGGGCAATGGGGTCGCCGGTTTGGACGGCAATCAGTCGGTGGAGGACAGCGCCGCCGTCGTGGCCGCGCGTCTGCGCTCGCTCAAGGAGCTCTACGATCCATCCTGGGAGTCGGAATCCTGGATCTCCGACGTGGCCGTCAAGGTGGTGCAACTCATCCCGCGGATGCGCGCCTGGCGGGACACCTACTGCCCGGAGATGAAGCTCGCCCTGGCCGAGTACAAGTGGGGCAAGGACGACACGCTTTCCGGCGCGCTGGCGCAGGCCGAGGCGCTCGCCCTCTTCGGCCGCGAGGGGCTCGACATGGCCACGCGCTGGGTAGTGCCGGAATCGGGCAGCCTGGCCGAGGACGCGTACCGCCTGTACCGCAACTACGACGGCGCGGGCGGGCAGGTGAGCGGGGACTCGGTGCGGGCCGTGTCGAGCGACGTCAACGGGGTGGCCGCCTACGCCGTCCGTTCGGCGAGCAACCGGCTGTTCGTGCTGCTGTTCAACAAGGACACCGTGGCCCGCGAGGTCACGGTGACGGTGGCGGGCGGCGTCACCAGCAACGCCACCCTCTGGCGGCTCGACGGCACCGGCCTCGCTCCCGCCGGCACGCTCGCGGCGACGTCCTCGGGCTTCGTGGCCACGCTGCCGGCCCGCACCGCCACGATGGCACGGGTCCAGGTTCCGGCCCTGTCCAGCCTGATCTTCGCGGACGGCTTCGAGAGCGGCAACACTTCGGCGTGGACTCCTTGAGAGCCCTTTCTTTCGCGGGACCGGCCGTCTGTCTGCTGCTGATTCTGGGCTGCGCGCAGAAACGCGTGGAACGTGATGGTCCGGTCACGCTGGGCGCCAGCCTGGAGCATCCGGCCGCGCGCGCCAGCCGGGCCGGTGCCCGGGGAGCGGCTCTGCAGTTCCTCGCCAAGGACGGTCCGGCCGCCGAGGCCGGCCTGCAAGCGGGGGATCTCGTCCAGGGAATCGACGGCAGCCCGGTGGAAGATCCTTGTGGCCTGGAACGCGCTCTCGCCGATCGGAAGACCGGCCAGGAGGTGACGCTCCTCATCCAGAGCGACTCCGAGCGGTTGGAGGCAACGGTCACGCTGGCCAACGCTCTTGATTTTGATGGAGAGGCCTGCGACAAAGGCGATGGGGCGGCCTGCCACCGCCTGGGGATCCTCTACGCCCGCAACGCCGACCGGGAGCGCGCGGCCGATTTCTACCGGCGTGCCTGCGAGGGCGGGAGCGCGGCCGGGTGTGCCGATCTGGGAATCGTGGTCGAAGAAACGAATGAGGCCCGTGCGCGCGAGCTTTTCCGTCAGGCCTGCAAAGGCGGCAGCGCCGCGGGCTGCGCGCATCTCGCCTATGTCTTCGCCCTGGGCCGAGGGGTCTCCAAGGACGATGCCCGCGCGTTCATTTTCTACCGGCAGGCCTGCACGGGCGGCGACGGCCCTGGCTGCTACAACCTCGGTCTTCATCTCGAGAAAGCGAGGGGCAGTGACCAGGATCTGTCCGGTGCCCGGCTCGCCTATGAGAGGGCCTGCGACCTGGGGAGCTTCCTCGGGTGCACCAACCTGGGATTCCTCCATGAGAAAGGCCTGGGCATCCCTGCCGACCAGGCGCGGGCGACCACCTTCTACAGTCGCGCCTGCGCGGGGAACCGCTGCGAGCGCGGGGATCCCCTGGCGTGCTTCAACCTGGGAGTGCTCTACCGGGACGGCCAGGGAGCCCCGGTGGACAAAGCCGGAGCCGCCGCGTATTTCGAGCAGAGCTGCAACGGAGGCAACCCCTACGGCTGCGCCAACCTCGCCGACCTGCTCTACGCCGGGGACGGAGTTCCCAAGGATGAGAAGCGAGCTCTCAGTCTGTTCCGCCGGGCATGCGATGGTGGGCACGAAGTTTCGTGCCGGAACGTCGAGGTGATTGACTCGCAGTGATGAAGTATATTCCAATACTGAAGAGCAGATCGATATATTTTTAAGTCACACATCTGAAGTCCCCCGGATCTCTCACACTCCCGCCACCACCTAACCCCGTCCTCGATGTTCGTCGACTTGTCCCGTTTTTTAGAGCTGGCGCACCTATTAATGTAGGACAGGTAAGATTCTCTTCGCTCCAGAACGTGAAAGGAGGAATGCGGATTCCGTCGTACGGGATATGTTTCGGCTAACCCAGACGAACGAAAGGAGTCTAATCGATGAAATCGATCAAGGAGTATTGTTTCATCTCCGCCCTTTGCCTCCTAGCCCTGCCCGTGGGCGCGCAAGTGGTTTCGGAGGAGCCGTGCCCGATAGTGGCCGACGACCCCGACGATCCCAACGATCCTGTTGACACGGAGATCGACATCGAAAATGTCACCGTCTTCTTCGTGGGGGGCGGGCCTCGCGTCACCAGCTTGGAGTTCATGGATACCCGTCAGGAAGGTGAAGCGCGCTTCCCAGCGGAAGCGGACTTCGTCAAGGTCACCCCGGACCAGCCCTATGCCTGCCTGGAGAAAGCGACAGCCCTGTCCACGCTGGTTATGGAGAGCTCACGGGCTCTCGCTCCTGGTGCGACCTTGGTACCGGTGAGGGTCCAGAATTGTGCGGGCGAGCTGTTCAAGGATGCCAGCGGCGCCGCCATCGACCCCATGGCCGTGGCTCGCTGGATCCAGGAGAACGCGAAGTCTCCGTCCGTGGTGGTCTTCGGCTTCACCCGCAATGCCAAGACGCCGGCGCTCGGCGAGCTCATCCGTACTCTCCGCGCAGACGGCATCGCCGTGGTGCCCCCCGCGAGCGGACGTTCGGAAGACGCCCTCATCGCCGACATGCTCCGTGCCGGCAGGGAAGTCGCCGTCTTCCAAGATCTCCTGGGGATGGCCAAAGCGGGCACTTGTGCCAGCAACGGCGCCATCAATCAGGGCGGCCTGACTCCCGGGATCTATTACTCGCCCACCTTCCCTTGTAACGACACCGCTGCGAAAAACCAGGCCATCCAGAATCTCCTCACCCAGATACACTATACCCAGACCCTCTGCAGCGGGACCTGCTCGACCGGCTCGTGTAAGGCCATCGGCCTGACCTCAGGCACAAAGGATGACGTCGAACTGACGCTGAACAACAACGGCGCCGGTTCCTGCTCCTACACGGCCACCGTGGGAGCCGGTGGCGTCGGCTACTTCCGGGGCAAATGCGGTTGCGTCTGCAGCAGGGTTGGGGTCCCCAACTGACGCTCTGATGGGCGGCCCGGCCAGGGCCGCCCTGCGATCTCCTCCACGCGGGTGTCGGAACCTACGGTTCCGTGGAGGCCAGAGCCTCGATCTCGAGCAGCCACCGCCGATCGAGCGTCTGTGCAACGATCACGGTGAGAGCCGGCGCATGCGAGCCCAAGCGTTTACGGCGGATCCTGCTGTTGGCATCCGTATCCTCGCGGCGGGTCAGGAAGGTCGTGACTTTGACGAGATTCGCGGCGGTCATGTCCGCGGACCGCAGAATCGCCAAAATGTGATCCCAGACCAGGTTGCATTGATCTTCAAAGGTCTTCGGGATTTCCCCGTCCAAAGCCTCCGGGATCTGGCCGCTGATGAACAGGATTCGCGAGCCGGCGGGGAGCTCCAGGCCCAACGAATAGTTTCCAACCGGACTGGGTACCGAGTCCGGATTGTGCGCTTTGGTTGTCAACACGGAGGTTCCTCGGACGGGGGAAGGAACGGTGAGAGCGTTTCGCGAATCCTCTGCTGACAGACGGGGCAGAAGGGTTGACCGAGGGCTCGCATCCGGCAGTCGAACGCGGGACGGAAGGCACCGCAGTGGTGGTAGTGCGCTCCTTCGAAGGCACCGACCGTGCCCGGCGGAACGGGAGAGGGCTGCGGATCGCATTGATCGCATCTCGGGTTCGAGGTGGTGGGAACCGGCGTCGCCGGGGCGATCAGGTTTCTCCATTTGATCGTCGCGCGGTTCGAATCGATGGTGACGTTGGGCTCGACCGGTTCCAGAGCCGGGTGGCGGTTGCGATCGGTATCCACGCCGCAGCCGGCGAAGAATTCGTATTCATCCGCGAGGCCGAACGCCGTGTGTCCCATCTCGTGGAGAGCGATCTCGTTGGCGCCTCCCGCCAGCGAGAAGACGGCGACCTGCCCGCCCGAGCCGCCGTAGACGGTGGAATTGACGATCACCAGAATCATGTGCCACTCGGGCACTTCGGCATTTACCACGTTGAAGACACCCAGGTTGTCGACGATCAGCAGGCGCTGGATGCCGCTGTTGCAGAACGAAGCGTCGAAGAAGGTGGCGGCGGTCGCCCCGCTTCCTCCACAAGCCATGGGATCGTCCGCTCCGCTGTCCGTCGAGGCGACGTCCACCCGGAATACGTTGAGAGCGCTCATCAATCCGTCGAATGGCGGGGTGGCGGCCAGGGTGTCGACGAAGCTCTGGGCGTCGATCGCGAACTGGGGCAACTCGGCTTCACGATAGCCTTCGGCGACGATCACGAGGTTCCAGCGCTCGGAAACGTCTCCGTTGTCAACGATCCGGGTCGTTCCAACGACTCTGCCGTCTGAAGCTCCCATGACCGTGCCTCCGAATGCTCAGCGATTCAGCGTCTGGATTTGAGATCGAACCGGGCGATCTCCCGGGCTGGCTGGGGCCCTTCCGCGGCCAGTGCGGCGGGCCCGGTGGGCTGCAGGGGCGGTCCGATCAGAGAGACGGCCTGGGCGGCCTCGATCTCGGGAAGGACCACGGAGAAGACCCCCCGGGGCTCGCCCGCGGGGACGCGTTGGACCGTCTGCCGGGGATCGGGGGAGAAGACCTCGACGTGGCGCTGGATCGGGTCGTGCAGCATGCGCCGGTAGAGGGTCTGGTCCTGATCGTCCTTGAGATCGACCCAGAAGCCTGTCTGCTCGGTGGCATCCGCGGCATCCGCGGTGACCGCGGCAAGGCTCTCGACGGGGTCCGAGGGAGGCGTCTTCATCGCGACGCTCTGCTGAGAGACCATCTCCATCTGGTCTCCGTTATACGCGATCGTCAGCCGGACCGCCCGGGGCCGCTCTGGAGCCGGGAATCTCGGAGCCTCGTTCTCCGCCATCGGTTTCCCTCCTTTCGGGAGGCCGTCACCCGCGGGAACCTCCGCGGTGCCTACCTAACAGTGTACGCCGCTTCTGTCGCCCCGACAGAAGGCCCGTTACCCTTGGCGGAAAGCCCGCCACCCGCGGCAGACGTTCCGTCGCACGGGTCCGAGGCAGGAACTGGGCTTCGAAGGCTTCTGCCGCGAGCAAAGGAGGGATCGGCACGCTTGCGGTGAGGTCCGCCGGCGTCCTCGCGACTCCCCGTCACGGCGGCCTGAACCGGTGCGGCTGATCTCCGGACCTGGCGCTTCCGCCTTTGTAGCAACGAGTCGGAGGCGCTCTGCTTCAGCCGTCAGAGGGCACCGATGAGCGCCGCAAATCGGGCTGTGATCCGTTCAAAGCCCCTGCCCGTCGGGTGCAACTCGTTGGCCCAATCGTCGTGGTAATCGGCCGACGCCAACGTGCCACGAAGGTTGAGGTAATGGACGTGTTCAAAGCCTGGAAGGCTTCGAACGTCGTTCAACATGGCGTTGAAAGCATCGATCAGCTCTCTGACGATCCTGCGATTCACATCGAGATTGTCGAAACCTTTCTCGCGAAAACCAGGCTCGAGCCACGGTCCCGGCAGGAGCCACAAGCCCCCGAGGAACCCGCGGCCGTCAGGAATCGGGTAATCGTATCCATGGATGATGATGGGCAGGCGCCTGCCCATCCTCTGCTCACAGACGGCGGTGATCTTCGAGATGATGTACACATACGCGGCCTTGGCGCGCTCGTCGATCACGCCTTCTACGATGGTCCTGCTGAGCCCGGCGATGGACGACGCCGCATGATTGAGGAGCACCCTGAGCTCGGTACCCGCGACGTCGTTGCCGCCTCCGGACAGGAGGATGGCGCGCGGCACGGTGCCTTTCCTGAGGAGCTTCTCGAGCCGGCGGGTGAATTCTTCGAGCTGTCCGCGGTCATAGGCCATCTCTTCGACCCGGTCCCCTTTATGGGCAACGGATTCCACCTCATAACCATGGTGGTCTTCGAGAAGGCGGAGCACGTCGTGCAAGGGATAGTCGAACCATGAATCCCCTTCGGCGACGATCACGTCCCGAGCCTCCGGTCCCAACGCAGCCAGAACCGCCGGTGCCATCTCGATCTCTACCGCCGCCGCTTGAGGCTGCGGAGCTTCGGCGATGGCTGCGGCGCGGCGCTCGAGCTCCCGGTTACGAAATGCAACGACTTCTTCCGCCTGTTGGCGGCCCAAAGCGATGGCGCGTTCGACATCTTCTGCTTGAAGCATTCGGTTCTCCGTGTGTTGACGGGCTCCATAGGCAAGCCCACCCTCTCAGGAAGAGACGGACAGGAAAGCTGATTTCCGTCAGGGTCTAGCGCGTCTCATCCCCTCGTATATTCGATTCCCTCGCCCGGCCAGCCCACGCGGACCTTGTATTTGACCTTGATCCAGTTGCGGGTTCTCACACCGGGCTCGTAGATCGAATCGGGGGCCTTGGCGATGAGGCCCTCCCAGCCGTTGGCCTTCACTTCTTCCCATGCTTCGAAGCCGTCCGGAGCGAGCCGGCGGGCGATGAGGATAGGGCCTTCCGCTTTGGCGAGCTCGCGCTCCAGGATGGCGCGGCGGCGGTGGAGGGGCTCGCGGAAGAGCTCCTTGCCGCGCGCGTAGACGCAGTCGAAGGCGACCAGGACGGGCGGGGTCAGCAGGGTCCCGGCGTTGGACGGGGAGGCGCGAAGGTAGCCGAGATGGGAGACGAGGCTCTCGTTGAAGACGGCGATCTCGCCGTCCAGGACGAGGGTTGGGGCACGGAGCTTCGCCACGGCCGCCGCCACGTCTTCGAACTGTTTCGTCAGGTCCTTCAAATTCCGCGAGATGAGCCGGACGCGGCAGCCCTCCTTGTAGGCGACGACACGATAGCCGTCGTATTTCTCCTCATAGATCCAGCCGGGCTTGTGGAAGGGCGCCTTCACCTCTGAGAGGAGCATCGGCTGAAAAGGTTTCGGAAAGTCGGCCACAGCCTCCTGGAAAAGGCAATGGCTGTGCCGCGAAGCCGCGTTCTTTCAATGAGTTACAAGATAGAGGACAAGAACCTCTGTGGAGAGGTTTTCGTCCTGGAAGAAGTCAGGACCGGCTGGCCGCGAGATTCGGGGATATGGGACGGTTTTGTCTGTTTTGCAAATCTCGAGGGCCGAGGGCAAAAAAGGGGAGAGCCCGTGGGGCTCTCCTTTTTCATCCCATGGCCGCCCGCTCCTCTCTCCGTGTCTTGCGGAGCGACGCCACCACCGAGGCCGTCAGGATCGCCGCGATCACCGCGAGCGAAACGAGAGAGGGGATCTTGTAGAGCTCGGTGATCGTCATCTTGGTGCCCACGAACACCAGTACGGCCGAGAGGCCCAGCTTCAGGTAGACGAACTTGCCCATTACCCCCGCGAGCAGGAAGTAGAGCGAGCGCAGGCCCAGGATGGCGAAGATGTTCGACGTGTAGACGAGGAACGGGTCCGTGGTGACGGCGAAGATGGCCGGGATCGAGTCCACGGCGAAGACCAGGTCCGTGCTCTCGAGGAGCACCAGGACCAGGAAGAGGGGCGTCGCCATCCAGCGCCCGGCCTCGCGCACGAAGAAGTGGTGGCCGTGGTGGTCGCGGGTTACGGGCACCAGGCGGCGCACCAGCTTGAGCAGCGGGTTGTCCTCCGGATGGATCTCCAACTCCTGGTGGCGGGCCATCCGGATGCCGGTGATGATGAGGAACGCGCCGAAGACGTAGAGGATCCAGTGGAACTGCGCCAGCAGGGCCGAGCCCGCCAGGATGAAGGCGGCCCGCATCACCAGCGCGCCCAGGATGCCCCAGAAGAGCACACGGTGCTGATCGACCGCCGGCACGGCGAAGTAGCCGAAGATCAGGGCGAAGACGAAGATGTTGTCGACGCTGAGCGACTTTTCAATCAAATAGCCGGTAAAGAATTGGAGTGCCGGCTCCGGCCCCTGGAACCAGTAGAGGCCCAGGTTGAAGATCATGGCGAGCGTCACCCAGACGCCGCTCCAGATCGTGGCCTCGCGGATCGAGACCGCGTGGGCTTTGCGGTGGAACACCCCGAGATCCAGGGCGAGCATGACGAGGACGAAGGCCGTGAAGCCGACCCAGGGCCAGATGGAGGTGGTGAGCATGCCTATCTCCTTTCTCCGAGATAGGCCGTGGGATGGAACGCGAGCCCCCACGGCACAGGTGCTGTGTCGTGATGGTCTCGCCGAAGCGCTGGCGCGCTCTCGGGCGGCCGGGGATCTCTCCCGTGTTGACGGCCGCGCGACCCGGGGATCCCGGGTGGCTACTCCCCACCGGTTGTCGACGAATTCGACAGGATCAGAGGTCCGCTGTCAAGGCCTCGGCGGCCTGAGGGACCTCGTACAGGACAACAGAAGGCGCCCTGCCAGGATTTCCTACGGGGTGGCCGGGCCCTGAACGTCGGCTCCGGCGCGCACCGCGCGGAATTCCTCCGGAGTCGCAAGCGCCGCGATCTCCTGCCGGAGCTCCCGCAGCTCCTGGATCCGGTGCTGCCAGGGGCGGACCTGCAGGCCTTCCTGTCTCCGGCGGGCCACCTCCTGCTCCGCGCTACGGAGACGGCGATTGATGACCTTGAGACACTGGTCCAGTTTCACGCGAACCTCCCGGGCTTCCAGAGAAAATCTGGCAGATATTATACACCTTCAGAATACGAGAAGGATAGACAAGCCCGGTTTTTTCCTAGCTTGCGAGCCGGTCGACGCGGTTTTTATCGATCGCCTGGACCGCCGTGCGGCCAAGGATTCGCACGGTGCCGATCATTGAAATGAAACGCTCATCCCGAGTCAGACCTTGCTTGTAACGGTAATAAATCTGCTGGGCGATTACCGCAATCTTGAACACGCCATAGACGTAATGGAAAAGGACATTCGAAACGTCCAGGCCGCTGCGTTCGGCATAGCGTTCGACCACCTGGGCGCGGCTCAGGTTGCCCGGCAGCGTGGTGGGGCCGGCGGGCAGGAGGAGACGCTCGGGGGAGTCGTCCGGGTCCATCCAGTAGCCGAGACTGGTGCCGAGGTCCATCAAGGGATCGCCAACGGTGGCCATTTCCCAGTCGAGCACGGCCACGATGCGCGTGGGATCGTCGGGGTGGAGCACGAGGTTGTCGTACTTGTAGTCGTTGTGGAGGAGGGCCGCGCCCGACGCGGCCGGCAGATTCCCGGCCAGCCAGGCGGCGGCGCGGTCGAGCTCGGGTACGTCGTCCGTCCGCGAGCCCTGCCAGCGGGCCGTCCAGCCCTCTACCTGGCGGGCCACGTAGCCCTCCGGCCGGCCCAGGTCGCCGAGGCCGGCGGCCCGGAAGTCCACGGCGTGGAGCTCGGCCAGCCCGTCCACCGCGGCCTCGCTCAAAGCCCGCATGCGCTCCGGCGGCAAGCCGAGCCCCGCGGGCGGGCGCTGGGAGCGCAGGACGATGCCGCACACCCGCTCCATCACGTAGAAGGGCGCGCCGATCACCTCCGGGTCGTCGCAGAGGAGGAAGGCGCGGGGGGCCTTGGGATAGACGGTGTGAAGCCGCGAGAGCACGCGGAACTCCCGGCCCATGTCGTGCGCCGTTTTAACTTTGGAGCCGAACGGAGGCCGGCGCAGCACCAACTCGCGCTCGCCGATCCGCAGGAGATAGGTGAGGTTCGAGTGGCCGCCGGGGAACTGCTCGATCTGGATCGGTC
>CAXTNS010000174.1:5134-11240 GCA_964245465.1 uncultured Thermoanaerobaculia bacterium | reverse complement strand
TCCCTTCTCCGCAGAATCCAGAATCTTCCGCCAACCTTCTGGAACCGGCAGCGTCTGCTCCTCCTCGGAGAAATTGAGGACGATCAGGGCCTCGCTCTCTCCATGGCGCCGGCGGACCAGGATCGACTTCTCCACCTCGAACAGGGTGGCCTCGACGCCCTCCTTGGTCGGCACGGCGAGGGCGGGGACGGTCTTCCGGAGCCGGATCAGCTCCTTATAGAAGGCGTAGAGGACCGCGTTCCGGCCGCTCTCGCGCTGGCACTGCTTCAGGCGGGAACGCTCGAAGGTCTCCTTGGACTGGGGGTCCGGCGGCTCCTCCATCCAGCCGAAGGTGACGAACTCCTCCTTGCGCCCCTCGCGGACGGCCTCGATGAGGTCCGGGTCCGAGTGGTCCACGAAGTAGAGGAAGGGGGCGGTCTCTCCGTACTCCTCGCCCATGAAGAGGAGCGGCAGGAAGGGCGCGAGAAGCACGGCGCCCGCGGCCAGCTTCAGGCTCTCGAAGTCCACCAGGGAGGCGAACCGCTCGCCGAACTTCCGGTTGCCGATCTGGTCGTGGTTCTGGATGCAGACGACGTGGCGCCGGCCCTCCATCCCGTCCGCGGGCACGCCGTGGCGGCGCCGGCGGAAGGGGGAGTATTGCCCCGTGTAGACGAAGCCGCCGCTGAAGGCCTTCGCCATCTGATCGATCCCGCCGAAGTCCGCGTAGTAGCCACTCCTCTCCCCGGTCAGGAGGGTATGGAGGCAGTGGTGGAAATCGTCCGTCCACTGGGCGTCGAAGCCGCAGCCTCCGTGCTCGCGGGAACGGAGGAAGAACAGGGTGTTGAGGTCGCTCTCGGGGAAGACGTGGACCTGCCGGCCGAGCCTGCCCGCCAGACCCGCCACCTCCCGCCCCAGTTCCTGGAGAAAGGGCCGTTCGGAGTTGTCCGCGATGGCGTGGACGGCGTCGAGCCGCAGGCCGTCGATGTGGAAGTCCGCGATCCACTGGAGGGCGTTCTCGATGAAGTAACGGCGGACGGGGTCCGAGTCGCGCCCGTCGAAGTTGAGGGCGAGCCCCCAGGGAGTCTTGTACCGGTCCGTGAAGTAGGGGCCGAACTCGCCCAGGTAGTTCCCCTCCGGGCCGAGATGGTTGTAGACCACGTCGAGCACCACCGCGAGACCCCGGGCGTGGCAGGCGTCCACCAGACGCTTCAGCCCCTCGGGACCGCCGTAGGAACTCTGGACGGCGTAGGGGAGAACACCGTCGTACCCCCAGTTGCGACGGCCGGGGAACTGCGCGACCGGCATCAGCTCGATCGCCGTGATTCCCAGGTCCGCGAGACGGTCCAGCCAGGGGATCACCGCGTCGAACGTCCCTTCCGGGGTGAACGTGCCGACGTGCAGTTCGTACAGGATGTGCTGTTCCAGGGGGATTCCAGCCCATCCCTCGTCGCTCCAGTCGAACCGGCGGTCGACCACCTCGGAGGGACCGTGGACGCCCTCGGGCTGGAACCGCGAGGCGGGATCGGGTCGTCCTTCTCCGCCATCCAAGCGGTAGAGATAGCGCGTCCCCGGACCGGCGTCTTCGATCAGGCCCTCGAAGTAACCGTTCCCAGCGGGTTCGAGGGGCACGCGCCGGCCATCCTGGAGATCGACTTCGACGCTCCGGGCCTTGGGCGCCCAGGCGCGGAAACGGCAGCGGTTGTCTTCCTGAAGAACGGCTCCCAGATCGAACAAAAGGCACCTCCCGCAAAACTACAGAACTCCCTTTAAGAGGAGCGGAGTGGGATCTTACAAGATGCTTGCCCGCCCGATTCTGTATTGCGTTAGGCCGAATACACGTAATATAATTACGCCGCTATGAAGAGGACCAAGGCTTCCCCTTTGCCCGAAGACGTTGCTGCCGAGATCGCCCGCCAGCTCGGCGCCCAGGGCGTCGATCTCGATCAGCTCCTGCGGGGCGCAGCGTGCGGCAACCGGCAGGTCAAGGTCGTCGCACTCTCCGCCGACCTGCGCGACAGCCTCGTGGAGCTTTTGCAGGCGCCGCGCGACCAGGTGCTCATGGTGCGGGTCGACAAGGAGTCGATCGACCTGCTCGACGCCTGGGTGGAGGCGGGCGCGGCCAAAAGCCGCTCGGAGGCCGCTGCCCTGTTCCTGAAGGAGGGCCTGAAGGTGCGGGCGGCCGAGCTTCAGGAGCTGTCCGACGCGCTGGCCAAGGTGCAGGAGGCCCGCCGCACACTGCGCGAGAAGGCCACGAAAGTGCTGGGCCGCACCGAGCCGCCGGCCGGGGAGGAAAGCTGATGGGCGGCGATCTCTTCGAGGCCGTGGTGGCCACCCTCGCCGGCCACTATTACGACCAGCGCTTCCGCGAGCAGGAATTGCCGGGGCTCGCCGAGGCCTTCCGGGAGCAGGCCCGAGCGGCAACGTCCCTCAAGGAGGAGCGGGACGCCGTTCACGCCCTGCTCCGCCGGATCCCCGCATCCCATCTCGGCCTGTTCTCCCACTACGGACGGGATCTGGTCCTCAACGAGCTGTTCGGCCGGAAGGCGCCGACGCTGGGGATGCAGCTCCTCCGGCAAGGCGACGACTATTTCGCCAGTCTGCTGCTCGAAGGAGGCTCCGCAGACCAAGCCGGCGTGAAGTCCTGGGACCGCGTGCTGCGCATCGACGGCGAGCCGGTCGAGACCAGCCCCCGGCTCGATTGGCGGACGGACGACGCCTATTTCGACGACGACCGAGACCCCCCCATGCATGCCTTGATCGTGCAGGCCGGGGAGACCGTGACGCTGACGCTGGAGCGCCGTCCCGGTGAGGTGCTGGAGGTGCGGGTGCCGGTGACCGAGGATTCGGCCTTCGACGCGGCGAAGCGCAGCGTCCGCGTGATCGAACGGGACGGCCGCGGGTTGGGTCTCCTCCACTTCTGGTACCTGCACATGACGGGCGTGCCCGAGCTGCTGCGCGAGGCGGTCTCCAGCGAATTTGCGGATTGCGACGCGCTGATCCTCGACCTCCGTGGGCGGGGAGGCAACGCCGCGGTGGTGCCCCAGGTGATGCGCCTGCTGAGTGGCCCCGAAGCGGTCTGGAACCGGCCCGTGGTCGCGCTCGTCGACCGCCAGTCGCGCAGCGGCAAGGACGCGCTGGCGTACGAGCTCAAGACGTCCGGCCGCGCGCGTCTGGTCGGCGAGGCCACGGCCGGCGCCGTGGTGCCGGCGAGCCTCGCCGAGGTCGGCTCGGACACGGTCCTCATGTTCCCTTCCTTCACAGTCCCCAAGTACACCGAGTTGCTCGAGCTGAAGCCGACGCCGCCTGACGTGGCGGTGGAGCGGGCCGGCCCCTACAGCGCCGGCGCGGATCCGATCCTCGAAGCGGGGATTCGCGAGGCGCTCGTGCTGAGCCCAGGGGAAAAGGCGGCCCTGCCGGTGATCGCACCGCAGCCGGACGCGGCGGCGCCGGCCTTCGATCCCGCCGATTTCCCTCTTCCCACGGTCGAAGCGTTGCTTGACGGCATGGTGCGGGCGCTCGGCGGCGCGGACGCCCTCCGCTCCCACTCACATCTGATCGCCAAGGGGACCGTCGCCATCGTCGACACGCCGGTGGAGGGCACCTTCGATCTCGAACAGTGGGCGCCGATGCGGCTCCGGTCCCGCGCCTCGCTTGGGCCGGTGGGGGTCATCGAGACCGAGTTCGACGGCCAGGACGCCTGGCAGACCGCGCCGTCGACTCCGCGCAGCAAGATGCCGGCGGAAGAAGCCCTGGGGACGAAGCTCCGGGCTCTCTTCTACGGTCCTCTCCAGTACCGGGAGGTTTTCAAGGATATCCAGGTCGAGGACGTGGTCCTGTTCGACGGCCGCCCCTGCTTCCGGCTACGGCTGGCGGACGCCGCGGGGACCGCGCTCACTCTGTTCGTGGACGCGCGGACCCACCTGCCGGCAGGGCGGTCCGGCACGGCCCAGACGCCGTTGGGAGAGGTCCCCGTCAGCACCTACTTCCGGGACTACCGCTGTTTCGACGGCGTCTACCGGCCCACCCGGACCGTCCTCGACACGGGATTTCAGCAGCAGGTGGTCACGCTGACGGAGGTGACCCTGCGGTAGCTACTCCTCCTCGTCGCTCCCCCAATCCTCCCCTTCGTCCTCATCCTCGACCACGGTCGGGGACGGCACCGCCGGTGCCTCCCGCTGCAGGAACAGGACGCCCAGCGGAGGCAACGTCAGCGTCAGCGAATGGGTCCGCCCGTGCATGGGAAACGGCGCCGCCTCGACGCCACCGGAATTCTCCACGCCGCTGCCGCCGTACTCGGAGGCGTCGCTGTTCAGGATCTCCTTCCAGTACCCCCGGCCGGGGACGCCGATGCGGTAGTTCTCGCGCACCACGGGGGTGAAATTGAAGACCACGACAATCGGCTCGCCCTTGGTCTTCCCCCGCCGCAGGAAGGCGATGACGCTGTGCTCGGCGTCGGAGCCGTCGATCCACTCGAAGCCGCCCGGATTGCAGTCGTACTCGTGGAGGGCGGTCTGCTCGCGGTAGAGGCGGTTCAGGTCCCCCAGCCACTTGAAGATGCCGGCGTGGGCGGGGTCTTCGAGCAGGTGCCAGTCGAGGCTCGAATCGTGGTTCCACTCCCGCCACTGGGCGAGCTCGGCGCCCATGAAGAGGAGCTTCTTGCCGGGCTGGGCCATCATGTTGCCGTAGAGGAGACGGAGATTGGCGAGCTTGCGCCAGGTGTCGCCCGGCATCTTGTTGACCAGCGAGCCCTTGCCGTGGACGACCTCGTCGTGGGAGAGGGGTAGGAGGAAGTTCTCGTTGAACGCGTAGATCGACCGGAAGGTGATCTGGTTGTGGTGGTACCGGCGATGGATGGGGTCGTTGGCGAGATAGGCCAGGGCGTCGTGCATCCACCCCATGTCCCACTTGTAGCCGAAGCCCAGGCCGCCGATGTAGAGGGGGCGCGAGACCATGGGCCAGGCGGTCGATTCTTCAGCGATGGTGTGGGTGCCGGGGAAGCTGCCGTAGACCTCCTCGTTGAGGGCACGCAGGAAGGCGATGGCCTCCAGGTTCTCCCGGCCGCCGTATTCGTTGGGAATCCACTCGCCGGCCTTCCGCGAATAGTCGAGGTAGAGCATGGAGGCCACGGCGTCCACGCGCAGGGCGTCGGCGTGGTACTTCTCCAGCCAGAAGGCGGCGCTGCTGACGAGGAAGCTCCGCACCTCGTTGCGGCCGTAGTTGAAGATGTAGCTCCCCCAGTCAGGGTGGAAGCCCTTGCGGGGATCGGCGTGCTCGTAGAGGTGGGTGCCGTCGAAGAAGGCGAGGCCGTGCTCGTCGACCGGGAAATGGGAGGGCACCCAGTCGAGGATGACGCCGATCCCTTCCCGGTGCAGGTGGTCGATCAGGAACATGAGGTCCTGGGGCGTGCCGTAGCGGCTCGTGGGGGCAAAGTAGCCCAACGACTGGTAGCCCCAGGAGGCGTAATAGGGGTGCTCCATGACGGGGAGCAGCTCGACGTGGGTGAAGCCCAGGCTTTTGACGTGATCGGCGAGCAGGGGCGCGATCTCCCTGTAGGTGAGGAAGCGGTTGCCCTCTTCGATAACGCGCCGCCAGGAGCCGAGATGGACCTCGTAGATGGAGATGGGCGCCATGAGGTCCTGCTTCTCCCGGCGGGCGAGCATCCAGTCGTCGTCCCACCAGTCGTATTCGAGGTCCCAGACCATGGAGGCGCGCGCCGGCGGCACCTCCGCGTAGAAGGCGAAGGGGTCGGCCTTGTCGGCCCGGTAGCTTCGGTAGCGGGAGACGACGTGGAACTTGTAACGCATCCCCGGCGTCACGTCGGGGACGAAGGCCTCCCAGATGCCGGAAGCGCCCCGGAGAGTCATGGGGTCCGCGCGCTTGTCCCAGCCGTTCCAGTCGCCGATGACGAAGACCTGCTCGGCGTTGGGCGCCCAGACGGCGAACCAGACACCCTCGCGCTCGCCGTCGGTTCCGGGATGGGCGCCGAGCTTCTCGTGGAGCCGGAAGTGGGTGCCTTCGTTGAAAAGGAAAAGATCCTGCTCGGTGATCGGACTGCTCATCAAAAATCTCCCCCACGCCTGTAGGGGCGGCCCCACGTGGCCGCCCTGCTTTCCAGCCGGTCCCGCTT
>CAXTNS010000174.1:0-5124 GCA_964245465.1 uncultured Thermoanaerobaculia bacterium | reverse complement strand
CCCTCCCGCTTTTACCCGCCGCCCCCCGCCCGGGGCGCCCCCGTGGGGCCGCCCCTACAGGCGTCTCCGTCTCAACTCGTCAATCCTCCTCAAAGGCTCCACCACGCCGGCGCGGGTCGAGAATTCTTCGAACGAAAACCTTGCCTTTCTCTGCCAGTTGGACCGCTCCGTGTGGGTGCCCGGCACGTTCTGGGGCTCGGTCTCGTGCCAGAGGTCTTCGAGGTTCACGAGCACCATGCGGGCGGGGCTGGACGCGAGGTGGTCCAGGCGGGCGCGCAGAACCGCATCCTCCGTGGCCGGGCCCCGTCCGCGCTCCTCCGGGTGCAGGGCCTCCTCCATGCCCCAGCGGATGGCCGCGCGCCGCTCCTTCTCCTGCCGCGCCTGGTCGGGGGTGAAGAATCCGAGGCTCTCCAACTCGTCCACGTCTTTCGCCTGCCAGAAGGCCTGGAAGGTGGGCATGTCATGGGTGTTGAGGCTGGCGGCCGACTTGGCCGGAGGCTCGCGCAGGCCCTGGCTGCCGGGCTGGAGCTCGTACTGGACCACGTACATGCCCAGGATCTCGCGGCGGTCCATGGCCTCGTTGACCTCGGGCGGGACGGTGCCGAGGTTCTCGCCCACGACCATGGCCCTGTGGCGGTGGCTTTCGAGCGAGAGCACGGCGTACAGCTCCTCGGCCGGATAGGTGACGTAGACGCCGCCCGCGGCGCCCAAGCCGCGGGGAATCCAGAACAGCCGATGGAGCTGCATGACGTGGTCGATGCGCAGGAGGCCCGCGTGCTCCAGGTGGTGGCGCAGGCAGTCGATCAGGTGGTCGTACCCCCGCTCGCGCAGGCGCTCGGGCTGGAGCGGCGGGAAGCCCCAGTCCTGCCCCTTGGTGAACAGGGAGTCCGGGGGCGCTCCGGCGGAGGCTTCCTCGGCGAAGAGGTCGCGCTCGCGCCAGACGTCGTAGGAGCTGCCGTGGACGCCGAGAGGCAGGTCCAGATAGAGGCCGGGGCCGCGCCGCCGCGCCTCTTTCGCCATGGCGTGGATCTGCTGCTCCGCGGCCCATTGGGTGTAGAGGTAATAGCGCTGGTCCTCTTCGTCGTAATCGGCGGGGGCGAGGCGGCCTTCGCGCAGCCGTCCGGGCCAGAGCTGCCAGGGCTCGCCCCGGCGGTCGCCCACGGCGCGGAAGGCGGCGTACTCGTCGAGCCCGGCTCTGTCGGTCACGAAGCGCTCCAGCTCCTCCAGCCGTGCGCCGCCGCGCGAGTAGCAGCGCTGGGCGAGCTCCTCCAGCACCCGGCGCTTGAGCGCCATGAGCCGCGGGTAGTCGACCCTGGGAGCGGCCCGCAGGGCCTCGACCTCGCGCAGGAAGTCGGGCGATTCCACCAGCCGGCGGGCCGCGGGAGAGTCCTCGAATTCCGGCAGCCGGCGAGGATCGAGATAGAGCTCGTTCCAAAACAGGCGCGAGGCCGGGGCGTAGGGGCTGGGCTCGCACGGCTCGTCGAGGAAGGCCGCGAGCATGGGGAGGGTGCCCACCACGCCGCCGCCCAGGCCGGCCGTCCACTCCGCGAGAGTTTCCAGGTCGGAGAAGTCGCCGGCGCCCCAGCTCCGGGCGGTGCGCAGGGCGTAGAGCGGCAGGAAGACGCCCCAGAGGGGCTTGCCGTCGCCCGCGAAGCAGCGGCTGGGGGCCGAGATCACCAGGGTCTCGGCACTTCGGCCGCCGTGCTCGACGGTCAGGTGGTGGTAGCCCAGGGGGAGGGGCTCCGGGAGCGACAGCCGCCGGCCGGCCTCCGAATGCGGCAGGCTGTCGAGATCGACCACCTGCGCGCGCCGCTCGCCCCCCTCGAGGTCGAGATGCCACGCGAGCGAGCCGGCGCCACCGGCAAGCTTCAGGTCGATCGACGGGGCGTGACCGTCCCACGCGACCACGACCGGCTCAGCCATGCGGCCAGACAGCTCGTCCCGCCGCTCGCGCAGGGCGTCGGCGACGTCGTCCAGGCTGTCCACCGGGGCCTGAAGGGCGCGCAGAACGCCCAGCAGGGACTCCGGTGTAGCCTCGACGTAATGCCCCAGAGCGTCGTGATAGGAGGTCTGGACCCCATGGAGCCGGGCCAGCGTGAGCAGGTCTTCGCGTTCAGTCGGCAATTCGTCACCCCGGTTTCGAACCATCCTTCAGGATCTGGCGGATGCCCTGGAGGGGGATCCGTACCCAGTCGGGACGGTTGTTCAGCTCGTACCCCAGCTCGTAGACGGCCTTCTCCAGCAGGAAAGAGTCGAGCAGGATCTCCCTTTCCTCCGGTGAAAGCGGCAGGAACGACGCTCCGCGCGCCCGTTCGAGGTAGGCCTGCAGGAAGGCCGCGGAGACCCAGCGCTCCCAGTACAGGCCCCAGCGCTCCAGGGCCGGCAGCGAAGCATCCGGTGTAGACCCTTCGGAGGCCTCCTCGAACAGCCGGGCATAGGCCGCGTACTGGAACGAGCGCAGCATGCCGGCGACGTCACGGAACGGCGAGCGCTTCAAACGGCGCTCCGAGAGCGACCGCGACGGCTCGCCCTCGAAGTCGAGGATCACGAAGTCGCGCCCCGTGTAGAGCACCTGACCCAGATGATAGTCCCCATGGGTACGGATGCGCTCGCCCGTGAGCTTGCGCGAGGTCAGCCGGCGGAAGTGATCGACGATCTCGTCCTCGGCCGCGAGCACCTGCCCGGCCGTTTCGCGCACCGCCTCGGGCAGGCTCGGCAGGCGCTGTCTCAGCAGCCGGAAGGTCTTCTTCGTGAGCGAACGCATGGAATCATACAGGGACCGCTGGTAAAGCTCCGAGAAGGGCTCGGGCTGAAAGTCCGGTCCCCGGCCCGAGGCGAGAGCCACGTGCAGCTCGGCCGTGCGCTCGCCCAGGAGCCGGACGGTGGGCACGTAGGTGCCCAGGCGCTCGAAGTCGTCGGCGCTCATCTCCCGCTGGGCGAGAGCCACCAGAGGCTCGGCGGGCACGGGCGCCACGACATCTCCCCAACTCGTGACGACGCGGTCGAAGTAGCGGCCCAGGGCGTCGCGGGTGTAGCTCCAGGCATCCCCTTCGTTCGGGATGAATTCCTGGAGGATGCCCAGGGTCACCGGCTCGGCCCGCCGCTCGCGGATTTCCAGGGACCCCGCCACTCGCGGGGTGCACCGGAAAGTGGTCTTCTCGGTCAGGAAGCGGCCGATCTCCAGGTCCGGATTGACGCCCGGCTCGATCTTCCGGAAGAGCTTGAGGATCAGCCGGTCGCCGAAGCGCACTGACGTGTTGCTCTGCTCGGCCTTGAGCGGCGCAGGTTCGAGGATACCCTCGCCCCGGATGTCGGGGAAGACCGGCGAGGCTGCAGCGACCAGGTCACCGCGCTGCCCCCGGAAGCGTCCGTTCTGCTCGATGGCGGCCAGCAACTCGCGCGTGAAACCGGGCTCGCCCAGCGGGTCGTAGAGCAGGCCCGTGCTCTCGGGCACGCCGGACTCGAGACGCGCCAGGACAGAGCCCGCCTCGTGCACGTGCGCCGGCAATTCGGCGTCCGTGTCCGGGGTAAAAGCGAGCGGCAGAGCGTAGACCTCCGCCTCCCCCTCGGTGTAGGAGACGCTCAGCAAGGTCAGGGTCGCTACGCCGATCGGGATCACCTCCTGGATTTCAATCCCCCGCAGAGTCCTCGCCTTGGAACCGAACCAGCGGCGCGACGGCAGGACGTCCAGGAGGACGCTCTCGAGGTCCCTCCTGCACTTCCCCTCCAGACAGCTTCCCCAGAGGCCGTCGATCGCGAGGACGGGGACGGCGGACTCGGTGGCGACTTCGCTGGGCACCCTCCGCCGCTGCCGGCCGAACAGCGCGGGGTCCTGCACCAGCGAGAACCACAGGAAGCCGTGGGGACTGAGCGTCATCCCATAGCACCCTCCAGAACCCACCGCCGCACCGATCTTCGGAAACGGCGAGCGACCGAACAGCTCCACGGGCGTCATCCCCGCGAAAGCGGAGAGATCCAGCTCCGCGTGCTGGGCGAAGCGCGAGAGGTTGGCCACCACGAGCAGCGTCTCGTCCCCATGGCGGCGCAGGAAGGCCAGCACCCGGTGGTTCTCGGGATGGAGGAACTCGATGGTGCCGCGGCTGAACGCCGGGTGGCGCTTGCGCAGGCCGATCACCCTCCGGGTCCACCAGAGCAGCGAGTGGGGGTTGCCCTGCTGCGTCTCCACGTTGACGGCTTCATAGTGGTATGTGGGATCGACGATCACCGGCAGGTAGAGCCGCTGCGGGTTGGCCCGGGAGAAGCCGGCGTTCTTGTCCGCGCTCCACTGCATGGGGGTGCGCACGCCGTTCCGGTCGCCCAGGTAGAAGTTGTCCCCCATGCCGATCTCGTCCCCGTAGTAGAGGACCGGCGTGCCAGGGAGCGAGAAGAGCAGGGCGTTCAAGAGCTCGGTCCGCCGCCGGTCGTTGCCCAGGAGCGGCGCCAGGCGGCGGCGGATGCCGACGTTGATCCGCTGGTCCTTGTCGGCCGCGTAGACGCGGTACATGTAGTCCCGCTCCTCGTCCGTCACCATCTCCAGCGTCAGCTCGTCGTGGTTCCGGAGGAAGATGGCCCACTGCGCTTTCTCTGGAATGGGCGGTGTCTGCTGGAGGATGTCGATGATCGGGTAGCGATCCTCCATGCGCAGGGCCATGAACAGGCGCGGCATCACGGGGAAATGGAAGGACATGTGGCACTCGTCGCCCCCGGTCGCGGGGTCGCCGAAGTAGGCGATCGAGTCCTCGGGCCACTGGTTGGCCTCGGCGAGCAGCATGCGATTGGGGAAGTTCGCGTCCACGTGGGCCCGCAGCTTCTTGAGGAACTCGTGGGTCTCGGGCAGGTTCTCGTTGTTCGTTCCCTCGCGCTCGAAGAGGTAGGGGATGGCATCGAGCCGCAGGCCGTCCACCCCCCTCTCCATCCAGAAGTCCAGGGCCTTGAAGACCTCCTGCTGGACGAGCGGATTGTCGAAGTTGAGGTCCGGCTGGTGCGAGAAGAACCGGTGCCAGTAGTAGGCGTTGGCCACCGGGTCCTTGGTCCAGTTCGAGGTCTCGGTATCCGTGAAGATGATGCGCGTGCCCGCGTACTTCTTGTCCGTGTCGCTCCAGACGTAGAAGTCGCGCTCCGGGC
>CAXTNS010000173.1:5465-11288 GCA_964245465.1 uncultured Thermoanaerobaculia bacterium | reverse complement strand
CTTTGACCCGCGTCTACTCCTCTCCGGAGTGGCCGCGCCCACGGTGCGTCTCCTGGCCGAGGAAGACCAGCTTCCCGGGCTCATGGCGCGCCTCCATGATGAGTTGCTGCCGGGTGTACCGGAGGAGGTCGTCGAATGAATCGGCTCGCCTTGATCGGCTATGGCCGCATGGGCAAGCTCGTGGAGCAGCTTGCCCCGGAGCACGGCTTCGAAGTGGTGCTACGCCTCCGGGGGGAGTCCAGCCCGGGCGGGGCCGGCATCACTCCCGAGAGCTTCCAGGGGATCGACGTGGCCATCGACTTCTCGACCGCCTCCGCCGTGCCTGCCAATGCAGAGCGGATCGCCCCTCTGGGCGTCCCCCTGGTCGTGGGCACCACCGGCTGGGGGGGCGAGATGGCGCGGGTGCGCGAGGCCGTCGAGCGTCACGGCGCGGGGCTCCTCCATGGCGCCAACTTCTCGGTGGGCGTTCAGGTCTTCTACCGCTTGGCCGATGCGGCGGCCCGCCTGCTTTCCGGGGAGACGGCCTACGACGCCTGGGCCTATGAGATCCATCACAAGATGAAGAAGGACGCCCCCTCGGGCACCCTGCTCCAGATCCTCAAGGCCATGGAGGAAGCGGGGTACGACCGGAAGATCGACGTGGCGAGCAACCGGGCCGGAGCCATCCCCGGTACCCACGTGGTGGGCTTCGACTCCGAGGCGGACACGATCCTCCTCGAGCACCGCGCCCGGAGCCGGGCCGGCTTCGCCCACGGCGCCCTGCGCGCGGCCCGCTGGATGATCGGCCGCCGGGGCTTCTACGAGTTCAGCCAGGTCTGGGAACAGATCGTCGCGGAAAAAACTTAGAATGGAGACCGCGCGCCCCCCTTCCGGGCACGCCTGGAGAACACCCATGTTTCAAGGATGCGGCACCGCGATCATCACTCCGTTCCGCGCCGACCTGTCGCTCGACGAGGAGGGCCTGCGCCGTCTGGTGCGCCGCCAGATCGAGGCCGGGATCCACTTCCTGGTCCCCTGCGGCACCACGGGCGAGAACCCCACGCTGACCCGCGAGGAGCACCTGCGGGTCGTCGAGATCACCCTGGAGGAGGCCAACGGCCGCACCCCCGTGCTGGCCGGCAGCGGCGGCAACGACACCCGTGAGGTCGTCGAGCTGGCCCGCGACCTCGAAGGGCTCGGCGCGGACGGCCTGCTGGTCGTCACTCCGTATTACAACAAGCCCACGCCCGAGGGTCTCTACCAGCACTACCACGCCGTGGCCCGCGCCACCCGCCTGCCGATCGTGGTCTACAACGTTCCCGGCCGCACGGGCCTGAACGTCGATCCGGCGACCCTCGCGCGCCTGGCCGAGATCGAGACCGTCGTGGGCGTCAAGGAAGCCTCGGGCAACATCTCCCAGATCGCGGCGATCTTCCAGGCCGTCCCCGAGAATTTCGCCGTGCTCTCGGGCGACGACGCCATCACCCTGCCGGTCATCGCTCTGGGGGGCGTCGGGATCATCTCGGTGGCCTCCAACGAGGTTCCCTTCGCCATGGCGCGGCTGACCTCGCTCTGCCTGGAAGGCGATTTCCCGGCCGCCCGGGAGATGCAGCGCCGGCTCCATGCCCTGATGGAGATCAACTTCATCGAGTCGAACCCCGGCCCGGTCAAGGCCGCCATGGCCCTGATGGGGCTGATCGAGCCCGTCCTGCGCCTGCCTGGCGTGATGCCCCGTCCCGAGAGCATCAGGAAAATCGAGAAGGTCCTCCTCGGCCTTGGCCTGATCCCCGAGAGCCCCGAGGCCGAGACCAACGTGGAGGTCCGGCTTGCCGGCTGAGGTCCTCACCGGATTGCGCGAAGAGATCGAGCGGCTGTACGCCGAGCCACCCGCGTCCTACACGCCGGAGAACCGCGCCCTCTTCGACCGCTTCAAGGCCGTGCTCAACCAGGGAGAGATCCGCGCCGCCGAGCCGGACCCCGCCTCGCCCACCGGCTGGCGGGTGAACCCCTGGGTCAAGCAGGGCATCCTCGTGGGTTTCCGTATGGGAGTGGTCGTGGACATGTCCGTGGGTGGCCCGCCCGGAGCCCGCCTGCCGTTTCTGGACAAGGCGACCTATCCGCCGCGTCCTCTCGATCCGGGGGCTGGCGTCCGCGTGGTGCCCGGAGGTTCCTCGATCCGCGACGGCTGCTACCTGGGCCGGGGCGTAATCTGCATGCCGCCCATGTACATCAACGTCGGCGCCTGGGTAGACGACGGCACGCTCGTCGACTCCCACGCCCTGGTGGGGAGTTGCGCCCAGGTCGGCAAGCGTGTCCACCTCTCGGCCGCCGCCCAGCTCGGAGGTGTGCTGGAGCCCATTGGGGCCTCGCCTGTGATTGTGGAGGACGACGTCCTCATCGGCGGCAACTGCGGCGTCTACGAGGGCACCGTCGTCAAACGCCGGGCCGTCCTGGGCGCCGGAACCATCCTCACCCGCTCCACCCCCGTCTATGACCTCGTCCGGAAGACGATCCACCGGGCCACGGACGAGCTGCCGCTGGTGATCCCTGAGGAAGCCGTGGTCGTCCCCGGCTCCCGCGCCGTCTCCAAGAGAGCGGGCAAGGACTGGGGGCTCTCCCTCTACACGCCCGTGATCGTCAAGTACCGCGACGCCTCGACGGACGAGCGCGTGCAACTGGAAGATTGGCTTCGATAGGAAAATGGGGTTGAATTGGTGGTCTAACAGGGGGCAGTGTCTCACGTCAAATCTCGAAGGAGGACGAGCCTATCCCCCCGCCAGGAGTCTTGATCCCACCCTCCGGCAAACCGTCGAGCACGAGGCCACCACGCAGGACATCTCCAAAATCGCCGAATACCTGCAGGAACACCTGGGTCAGAAAATCACCGCCTATCTCAGCGGAGTTGACCATGCGAAGACGGTCGGGTTGTGGATCACAGGCTCCAGCGAGCCGCGGGACATGCCCAAAACCCGGTTGCGCTACGCCTACCAGGCCGCCCGTTTTCTGGTCGAGGCCTACGATGACGAGACGGCTAGAGCCTGGTTCTTCGGATCTAATACACTACTGGATGATGAGGCGCCGGCCTATGTGCTGCGGCATGGCTCGACGCCGGCCGATCTTCGCCTCGTCATTCCGGCTGCCCGGAAGTTCGTGGAGACGGCTGTCCTGGTGCTGGTGGAGACTTCTTGAACAACGGTTCATCTGTATGGCGAGTGGGACACGTCAGGCGCGCGGCGAGATCCGGGTCCTCCAGAACGACCTGATCAACATCGACGACCCCGCGTTACGCCATCCGTTCGAGCAGCTCCACGCGGACCTCCTCGCCCGGCATGGGATGGACCACCTGACGTCGCGCAAATCCGCAGCAAGGACCGTCCCGTCACCCAGGCCGTGACCCGCTTCCTGGCGGACCGGGGCGCCGCGGGCAGCGTCTACGGTTCGAACCTGGACGATCAACCCTGTGCCGCCCTCTTCGAAGGCCGATCCCTCCTGGTGTCCGTGACTGGTCCTGATCCCGAGCCCCCTGACCGCCTCGCACCCCGACCTCGTGGCGGTCTGCAACAGTTCGGGCTGCTCCTGGCGGAAGACTGAGGAGTTGGAGATGGTGCTGGAGCAGGAGGTTGATCAGGAACGCGAGCCGCGACGGCGAGGACGCTCAAATGGTTCCTCCCCTTCCTCGCGGCTGAAGGAAACATAGGGGCCGTCATCTTCCTGCTCCAGCCGCTTCAGATCGAGGAAAATTTTCTCCAGGTCGAAATCGAACTTCGCGGCGTACTCTTCCCTCTCCTTGCGAATCTCTTCGACGATCGGGTCGATTCTGGGTTCTTTCATGACTCACCCCTGAGGAGTTGCGACGGCGTGCAGATCACTGGCACTACATAGCCCCGCGACATCATTATAGAGCCGATTCTGGGAACCAGGACTTCGTTCGCCATATGGCGGCAGTTCCAGGTCGCCAGATAGTTCATCTCGTGAACGGTGGCAATGGCCAAATGGAGCGCGTCGTACACTGCCTTCCGGGGCAGAACCAGTTCCCGAAGAAGGCTTCGGGCTAACACATAGCACTCCGGTGTCACAGCCAACCTGGGGAGTTGCTCTACCAAAGCCAGACGGCTCTGTGCAGCCTCCGGATCTCCGGCTCGGACTTCTCGCAGGACAATCCTGGATATATAGATCTCGACTCCTGACTGAAATTCCTGCCACCAGAGCCGCGTCGTTCGCTGGTGATCGGCAATAAACAAGTCACGGCTTGTCCGTCCAGTCAGATAGCTGATGACGCTGGTCTCCAGATAGACCTTGGGATTCAGAGTTCCTCCTCAAGGAACTGCATAGGATCTGCGTTGCTTGAGGAGAGACTATATACTTTTCAGGAACGCCCGCAATCCCCGAAGCAACACCACCTGCGTCGTCGCCGAAGGCGACCCCAACTCCGCCCGCAGCAGCATCTTCACCTTGCTTTCCAGGGCCACGGCGATCCCGCTCTCCGCGGCGAAGGGGAAGGTAAGGAAGCCCACGCGGCCGCCGGGGAAGCCGAGATGGCCATCCGCGCCGTCCACTTTGAAGGGGACGAGGTTCGGGTGGCGGCCGATTAGGCCCCAGAAAAGGGAGCCGCTCGGCGTCTCCGGGACCTCCCCGCAATCGTCCACGATCACCACCAGGGGACGGTGCTCCGCGATCTCAATCAGCGAGTGGCGCAGACTGGAGCGTTCATGCCCCGTAGGCATGTAGCCCGTTCCCTCTCTTGGAAACTCGAGCAGGACCACCGCCGGCTCGCCTTTCTCCAGGGAGGAGAGCGCTCGGGCGATGATGGTGGGGTCGAAACGGGCTTGTTGGGGTGGGATTTCGAGGATCCGAGCGCCGAGCTTCTGCGTCAGCAGGTCCAGGTCACCCGGACGGCAGTCCGAGCGAACAACGACGGCACGGTCCTCTCCCACAACTATCTCCAGCGCCAGGCAACGGGCTTGCGCCGTGCCACAGGTGACGATCGGCAATCCCGACGGCAACTCTGGCCGCACTCCCCGCCGCTGCCATCGACGCCAGGCTTGGCGCAAGTCGGCCAGGCCCTCGACCGGGGAGTAGAGGAAGGCGCGGCTCCGCTCGTCCTCTGCGAGCCCCGCCAGAGCAGCTTCCATGGTGGGGAGAGGAACGGCCCGGCTTCGGCCGTCCGTGATCTGCCCGATCGTGGCGTTGAACGGCTTGCTCCTGGCCTCAGCCGTCTGGAGAGGGAGGAAGTTGGCCGGCTGCTGGGCTCGGCGGCCCAGCGGTGAAAGGGATTTCCAGAGGGCAGGGCACTCCTCCTCGATCACCCGGTTTGCCTCCAGGATGGAATCGAGGCCTCCGCTCACTTCTCCTCCCGGGCCTCGTCGCGGATCTTCGCCAGCGCCGAATCCAGGGTGTCCAGGGCCTTCGAGCCTCCCTCCCGGAGTTGCCCCTGGAGGCGCTCGAGATCCACGTCCAGATCTTTCCAGCGCTCCTTCGCTCCGGAGCTGGCGTTCCCATAGGAGCGCTCCAGACCCGCGCGGATCTCCGCCACCTCCTGGCGCACCTGCTCCAGGTTGCGATCCCCGGCCACCTCAGCCCGGCGGGCGAGGAGCCGGGCGTTCGCCTGGGCCAGCTCGGATTGACTCTCGACGGCGTCTGAACCGTTGTTCAGATTCACCCTAACCCCGCCCCCTTTGAGTCCCGTCAGGTCGCCCCACAGGGTGCCGAGCTCGCCGCCCGCCCGGCGGTAGGCGGTCCAGGCCACCAGCAACGCCAGGATCGAGAGAATCAAGGCCAGCCGGCCCGCGCCTCCGCCGCTTTTTTTCTGTCCCCAAGCCATGGACGCCCTCCGCCAGAGAGCTT
>CAXTNS010000173.1:2548-5455 GCA_964245465.1 uncultured Thermoanaerobaculia bacterium | reverse complement strand
TTGCAGGAGTTGAACGGGCAGAACGTCGGATGGCAGGCCGACGCCGGACAGGAGCCGCACTCCGTTCGCATCTGCGTGGCGCCACCCTCTGCCAGCGTCAGACTTGGGTCTTCCAGGAGCCTCAGCGTTTCCTTGTTCAGGGTCATCTTCTGGGCCTTCTTCTTCATGAAGATCTCCTTTGAGCTTGAGCGAACGGCCGCTCAAAATACAGGGTGCTCCCGCTACCCCCTTGCGGGATTGCGCCTTACGGACTAAAATTTGGTTGACACTCTCTCCCTCAGGATTTGCATCCTGGGGGACGTTCGGGGGAATTCCCACGCGAGCGCGGACGTTCGAAGGTGCGGCACCCGCCCACCTTCGCTTCCCGTGTCGGCGGGACGAGAGATTTCGACCAGGAGGACTTTTCCATGGCCACCGCGACCGTCGAGACCCTGCAGTTTCAGGCCGAAACCCGGCAGCTCCTCGACCTGATGATCCATTCGCTGTACTCGAACAAGGAGATCTTCCTCCGCGAGCTGATCTCCAACGCTTCCGACGCCCTCGACCGCCTGCGCTTCGAGGCCCTGACGCAGCCAGAGCTCCTCGAAGGCGACGAGAAGCTGGAGATCCGCCTCGAAGCGGACCGCAAGAACCGGACGCTGACGATCCACGACAACGGCATCGGCATGAACCGCGACGAGGTGGTCGCCAATATCGGGACGATCGCCAAGTCCGGCACCCGCGAGATGGTCGAACGCCTGAAGCAGGGCGAATCCCAGCAGGCGATCGCCGAGATGATCGGCCAGTTCGGCGTGGGCTTCTACTCCTCCTTCATGGCCGCCGAGCGCGTCGTGCTGGTGACCCGCCGGGCCGGCGACACGTCCGCCGTCCGCTGGGAGTCCACGGGCGACGGCACCTACACCATCGAGGAGACCGAGAAGCCCGGCCGCGGCACCTCGATCACCCTCCACCTGAAGCCCGAGGACAAGGACAACGGCATCGACGACTTCTCCGACCGCTGGGTGATCAGCCGCATCGTCCACCGCTACTCGGACTTCGTGAGCTACCCGATCATCCTCAAGGCCGAGAAGGACCCGGAGATCGAGGATCTGGCCAAGGAGCGCGAGACGGGCGAGAAGCCCGAGATGCCGCTCGAAGAGAAGGTCCTCAACTCCATGAAGCCGATCTGGACGCGGCCGCCCTCCGAGGTCACCCAGGACGAGTACAAGGAGTTCTACCGCCACATCTCCCACGACTGGACCGAGCCCCTCAAGGTGATCCCCTACAAGGCCGAGGGGCGGATCGAGTACCAGGCCCTGCTCTTCGTCCCCTCGCAGGCGCCGTACGACCTCTACTACGTGGCCTCGAAGCCAGGACTCCAGCTCTACGTCAAGCGCATCCAGATCATGGAGAAGTGCGAGGACCTGCTGCCCCAGTACCTGCGCTTCGTACGCGGCGTCGTCGACTCGCCCGACCTCCAGCTCAACGTCTCCCGCGAGATGCTGCAGCAGGATCGCTTCATCACCCTGATTCGCAAGGGCCTGACCAAGAAGGTGCTCGACACCCTGGACGAGATGAAGACCAAGGAGGAGGAGACCTACCTCAAGTTCTGGGGCGAGTTCGGCCGGGCCATCAAGGAAGGCGCGGGCTCGGACTACGAGAACAAGGAGCGGCTCCTGGAGCTGCTGGTCTTCCAGTCCTCGAACGATCCGGAGAAGCTCACCACGCTCAAGGGCTACGTGGAGCGGATGAAGGAGGGGCAGAACGAGATCTACTACCTGACGGGCGAGTCGCGCTCGCAGGTGGAGAACTCGCCCCACCTGGAAGCCTTCAAGGAGAAGGGCTACGAGGTGCTCTACCTGGTGGATCCGGTGGACGAGCTCCTGACCCAGTCGCTCCACGAGTACGGTGGCAAGCGGCTCAAGTCGGTGGGCAAGGGCACGGTCTCGCTGGGCAGCGAGGACGAGAAGAAGCAGACCGAGGAGGAGCTGAAGGCGAAGGAGGAGCAGATGAAGCCCCTCCTGGACCTCCTCCAGCAGAAGCTCGACGCCAACGTCAAGCAGGTCCGCCTGACCAACCGGCTCACGAGCTCACCCGTCTGCCTCGTGGGCGCCGAGCACGACTACAGCCCGCAGCTCGAGAAGCTCCTCCAGAAGGGCAAGGGCGGCGGCCCCAAGCAGCGCCGCATCATGGAGCTCAACCCCAGGCACGAGATCCTGGCCAGGCTGACCGAGCGCTTCGAGAAGGACGTCTCCGACCCCCTCCTCGAAGACTATGCCCAGCTCCTCTTCGGCTACGGCCTCATCGCCGAAGGCGGCGAGTTGCCCGACCCGGTGCGGTTCAATCGCGCCGTGGCGGATCTGATGACACGGATCTAGGCCCGAATCACCTCATAGGGGTGGGGCTCGTCCCCACCCCGCTCCGCTACGGCCACCGGCACCGTCCCGAACCGCCGCTCCCGCCGGCTGAACTCCCTGACGGCCTCGGTCAGGTCGTCTCTTCCGAAGTCAGGCCACATGCGCTCGGTGAAGACGAGCTCGGCGTAGGCGCATTCCCAGAGCAGGAAGTCGGAAAGACGCTTCTCGCCGCCGGTGCGGATCAGGAGGTCCACGTCCGGCACGGGATGACTGTCGTGCGGCGGATCGGCGAGCAGTCGGGCGAAGGTCTCCCGGGAGATCCCCTGGCCGTTCAGGCGGCTGGCGGCCCGCAGGATGGCATCCCGGGCCGAGTAGTCCACCGCGATCCTCAGGAGGAAGCGGTCCGCCCGGGCCGTCCTTGCCTCCGCGTCCTCGATCACCCGCACGAGCCCCGGGGAGAGCCGGTCCCGGCGGCCGATGACGGAGATGCGGATGCCGTTCTCCGCGCACTTGCCGGCCTCGGCCATCAGGTAGCTCCGGAAGAGGCGCATCAGGGCGCGGACTTCCATGT
>CAXTNS010000173.1:0-2538 GCA_964245465.1 uncultured Thermoanaerobaculia bacterium | reverse complement strand
GCAGCGTCCACTGCCGCCTGGTTTACGTCGAGAGCCAGGACCGACGCAGCTCCGCCGCCTCCACCACCCTGCGGACCGCCTCGACGCCTTCGACGTGACCGGCCGCGCGGGGGCGTCCCCGCGAGGTCGCCCATCGGCCGTTGCCGTCCATGATGATGGCCACGTGGAGCCCAATCTCGGATGGAGACGGCTCCGGAACGAGACGGAGCGAGGTGCTCATCGTGCTTCCTTCCTGTCAAGCCTGATCCGATACTCCACGTGCCTGCCCCTCCTTCAGTAAATGACTTTATCCCGTAAAGCATATGGACATGCGGAAACCCCGCCTCACCCCTCGCGGGTGGCGTGGATGATCGCTTCCATATGGTCGAGATAGCGCTCCAGAGCCCGGCGGCCCGGCGGAGCCAGGCGGTACTCGGTCTTGGGCACCCGGCCCTCGAAGTACTTCTCGCAGGTGATGTAGCCCGCCTCCTCCAACTTGCGCGCGTGGACGCTCAGGTTGCCGTCGGTGGTCTTCAGGAGCCGCTTGAGGTCGTTGAAGCTCAGGTGGTCGTTGACCGCCAGGGCGCTGACGATGCCCAGCCGCATCCGCTCATGGATCAGGCGATCGAGATCGAGCGCCGTCTGCGGTGCGGGCTCCACCACGTCCGCACCCTCCATCTCCATTGCGCCATCGCGCTTCAAGGCCTTAGCCACCGTGCCTCCAGGCGATCAGGGCGCCGAACACGATGTGCAGTCCGCCGAAGCCCGCCGCCAGCAGGGCGTCTCCCCAGGAGGCGGGTGCCATGAGAGCCACGGCCCCCAGTCCCATGAAGGCGAGGCCCATCACCGGCACGGTCCGCACTGAGAAGGCGCCGCCGGTGACCACGCCCGTGCCGTACAAGAGAAGCCAGAGCCCCGGCAGCACGTCCACGTTGCCCGAGGTGAACAGGACCGGCGTCAGCAGGGCGCCCGCGATGAGAGGCGGGAAGAGCCCGAGCGCGAACCGGCGTCCCGGGCGGGAGAACAGGTTTTCCTGGGAGCGGCGCGCCTTCCACACGATGGCGCCGGTGGTGATGAGGAAGGCGAGCAGCGCATCCCACAGCCACACCAGAAGCCAGCCCCAGGCCGTCCCCCGCTGGGCCGCCACGTAGGCCGCCGCCAGCGCGGTCACTCCGGTGGCCACCTCGCCGATGCCGGAGACCGCCGTGAAGCAGGCGGCGCCTTCCATGGTCTCGCGGATGAACCGCAGGTGGTCCAGGGCCCGCAAGTGCAGGGCTGGAGGAGGGACGAGGCGCGGGCGTGCGGGTTGAGGATCGGTCACGGATTCAATGTACGACCGGATCGCGGGTTCGTCAAGGACTTTTTGGCGCAAAGCTGAAGAGGCGGGGAACGGACCTCCAAGATTCCTGTTCCCTCCGCCCTCCTCCGCTGTCCAAACCCACGATGAGCACCGCCGTCCTCGCCCTGCCCGCCGCTGGCCCCTTCCTTCCTGGGTCGGATATCCTTCGGGCATATCTTTGGAGACAGCTCAACCGACTCTCTTTTCCTATGGATCTGGACCGTCTCACCGACGAGGAGCTGATCGAGCGGGCGCGCCGGGAGACGTCTGAAGCCGACGCCTGCCTCGCCGTCCTCTATCGGCGGTATTACCCGAAGGTGGCCGGCTGGTGCCTGCGCATCTCGGGCGACCGTCAGGGGGCCGCGGATCTGGCCCAGGAGGTCTTCCTGCGGGTCCACGAGCGGCTCGGGTCGTTCCGCGGGGAAAGCCGCTTCTCGACGTGGCTCTACACGGTGACGCGGAGCGTCGCCATCAACCGCGGCACCGCCGCCCGGCGCCGGCAGACGGACCCGCTGGATGAAGAGGGTGCGCCCGAGCCGGTCGAGCCCTCGCCGGGAGCGGACGAGATGGCGGAGAAGGGCCAGATCCAGGCGGCGCTACGCGAAGCCATGGCGCGGGACCTGGAGCCGCTCGAAGCCCGGGTCCTCTACCTCCACTACGTGGACGGCGTATCTCTCGCGGCCATCACCTCGATGCTCAACCTGGAAAACAAGTCAGGCGCCAAGGCCTACATCGTGAGCGGCGGGCGCAAGCTCAAGCGCCGCTTTGGCAAGTGGCTGGCCCGCCAGTCCGCCGGAGGAACCCTTTGATGCAACCCCTTGAGGATTGGCTCCGCACCGCTTACACGGAGGAAGAGGCCGGCTGTCCGCCACCCGAGGCCTACCTCGCGGAGGAAATCAAGTTGCTGAGCCCCGAGGAACGGCGCCGGCTCGACGAGCACGCGGACCGCTGCCCGGCCTGCGCCGCCGAGCGGGACCTGGCCCGCATGTTCGACGCCGGCTCCGGCGCTGACATTGACGGCGTTCTCCCGGAAGACATGGCCTTCGTCGTCTCCCGCCTCGAAGCCACCTCGCCGGTGCGGCCGGCCTCGCGGCCTGAGGGTGCCAAGGTGGTGCCGTTCCGCGTCCCCGCGCCCAAGCCCGCCTTACCGGCTCCGGCCCGGCGGACGACGACCGCTTGGCGTCTGGCCGCGGCCGTGATCCTGGCGCTCGGCGCCGGCA
>CAXTNS010000172.1:0-11308 GCA_964245465.1 uncultured Thermoanaerobaculia bacterium | reverse complement strand
CCCCTCATACTCTGACCTTCTGGAACCTCACTGAAGGCTCACGGACGGTAAACAGATACCAATAATCTTGAAATTCTTCCGCGGTCACTCCCTGCTCGCTTGTGACCTCACGTTCTGAAAAAAATGTGTGAATGTATTCAAGGTCTTTTTGGAAACGCGCCTGCGAGTATTGCGACGAGGCGAGGCACAGTGCTTGCCTCATCGGCACGACGTGACTGGTTCGATTGGTGCGAAATCCAAGCGAACTGATTTGTCGACAAACCCTGTCTCGGGTCCCGGCAAGCGACCTGAGCAGGGACGTGGCATCGGTCATCTCGGGTTCGTCAAACTCCAGATGTACAATGCCATCCAAATCACTTGATAAATGAGGGGCCTTAGAGCCCTTTGGACTTAACCAGAATGCCCTACCTGTTCCCATGTGGCCCATGAACAATCCTAACTCGAAGATGACATTGTCGCGCACGGTTGAAATCTTTACGCCATCCATCATGGTGGAATCATCCTGACCGAACACCAACAGAGCGAAGTCGTACACTTCTCCTACTCTGATTAAGCCGTTGAGAATGGATTCCCCCATTACAAACTCGGGGGCTTCATTCCAGACGGTCACGTCAGCACAATCCGTGAGAATTTGCTTTAGACCCCATGCTATTGGTAGCCGCTCAGTTGAAGAGCCGATAAAGAGTGTTGGTTTCATAACCGCGCCCTTTCAGCAGATGTCTGCGCTGCGCTTGTCTATAGCAAGAAGGATACGGATTGCCTTCATTGAATGTTCACAGTTTGTTCAGTGTACCAGATGGCCTTCGATGCTTATCGGGAATCTGACATTGGCCGAAATTCCGCCTACCCAACATAACCTTTCATTTTACGCCGGTTGCTAATCCTCGTCAACAGGGCCGCGAGCAATAAGGCACCCCCTGCGGCGGGTTGCGGCCCGTACTTAATGTAGAGACACCCCGTGGGGCGTCTCCTGGAGGGTTATGAAGGATCCGCCTGCGAGACCTCAGATCGAAGAGAAGGCACCCCGCGGAAGATGTTCTTGACGGCACGATCGTGCCCGCCTCGGAGACGCCCCACGGGTCGTCTCTACATTGGAAGGATACGGGCAGTGCGAGGGTCATCTCCCTCGCCAAGAGCGCCGGCGTGGACATCACAGCCTCTATGGGTGGCTTGCGATAGGATGTTTTTTCAGTGCGCTATCTCTGGCTCGTCGCCGTGGTCTCCTCGCTCGCGCTGGGCGCCTGGTCGCTCCGCGGCCGGATCGCGACGCGGACCCGCGTCCCGGTCTCGCCACGGGCATCGAGCGACTCCCTGCTCGCGCCCTTGAAGCTTGAGGGCGCGGAGTCCGTGCGGCAGGCTCTCGCCAGGATTCCGGCAAAGGACGCCGTCGTCTTCGTCGGGCCGGGCAAAGACCCCAAGTTCACCGAGATCCTCTTCACGGTCAGCCTCCTCGCCCTGCCGCACCAGGTAGGCGGGCTCCGCTGCCTGGAGGGAGCGGGGGAGATGATGGTCCCCTTGGACGCCGATCAGAAGATCACCGCCGTCGTCTTCTACCGATGGAAACCGGGGACGGCCGCCGCGGAGCGGCTCGCTCCCGAGCTCGCTCTGTTGCGGATCCCCCCGCAGGGGGCCAACCGGCCATGGACCTCCTTCTGTTCCTCGCCGCAGCCGCCGTCCTTCTGATCGCCGGTTTCGGAGCCGCGGCCCCGGCGCTCTCCGGGCGGGAGCGAGTCTCTCTGGGGGAGGTCGTGGCGCTCTCCGTGCTCCTGGGCGTGCTTTTCGTCACCCTCTCCTGGTGGGGCCTCTCGATGCTCCTGCCCGGGCCCGGGTCCGTCCGGCTGGTGACGCTCCTCGCCTTCGTCCTCGGCAGCACGGGTGTTGCGAGCTGGGTCCGGCGGAGACCGCGGATCGAGGGTGTCGGGCTCTTCTGCGCCCTCGCGCTCCCGCTGACCGCGGCGGTCGCCTGGCTCGCGGCCACCACCCGCTTCGAGTGGGACGGCCTGTTCATCTGGGAGATCAAGGCGGAATCCATTACCGCTCAGGGGGCGCCGCCATGGAACTATTTCCATGATGACAGCCGGGGCTGGTCGCACCCGATCTACCCGCTCCTCGTGCCCTTCTTCCGCGCCTGGTTTTATGTCTGGAACGGAGGGATTCACGAGGCGTACGGAAACGCGGCGGGGGCGCTCTTCGCCCTGGCGGCGGCGGGCCTCCTCGTCTCGCTCGCCCCGCGGCTCGGGACCGCCACGGCGCTCGTGGCGTTCGCCCTTTTCACCTTCACTCCGCTCGAGATCCTGGGAGCGGGTAGCGCCACGTCGGGCTACGCGGATTTCCCGCTGGCGGTGTACTACCTGGGAGCCCTGTTCTATGTCTTCCAGGCGGTGGGCTCCCCGCGTCCGGACGACCTCTGGCTCGCGGGATGGCTCGCCGCCGCTCTCCCCTGGACCAAGCAGGAGGGGACGATCCTCTGGGTCTGCCTGCTCGCGCTGGCCTTCCTGGCGCTCGGCCGCCCGGGCTGGCGCGGCCTGCTCCGGCTCGCCGCGCCGGGGATGGGGGTCCTCCTCGCCTGGCGGGTCTTCGTGGCCGTAACCCGGGTGGAGACCGCTTCGGTCTTCCACCCGGTGAGCCTCGGTCTGCTCCGCGAGCGGCTGTACCTCTGGGATGAGATCGGCAGGGAAATGGCGAAGTTGGCCCTGGACCCTGGAGACTGGGGGCTCCTGTGGGTGCTGTTCCCCGTGGCCGCGATCTTCGGGCTCTGGACGCGCCGGTCGCGGCGGAGACTCCTCCTCGCGGGGGCCGTGGCCGCGCCCCTGCCGTTTTTCAGCCTGCCCTATTTCTTCAGCAGGTGGGATCCGGTCACGCTCCACGTGCACAGCTCCTTCTCCCGGCTTCTGCTCCCGCTTTCGCTCCCCGCCATCGTGCTGATCGCGTGGATGACGGCCGTCCTCATCTTCCCGGCCTCTCGCGAGTAGTGGGCAGACTCCTTGCAGTTTTCGCAGCCGAGCGGACATGCGCCCGTCCGCCTTCTAGGTGTTCGTGGGTCTGGAAGGAAGATTCCTGGTCTGTCCCCGCCGCAAGATGGTCCTGACCCAGCCCGTCGAGCTCCCTCCCAGGGGAGCCCTGACCCGGGAGGAATACGCCAAGGAGACCCTCCTGGAGCTCTTCGAAGGCATGGTCCGCGACCACCTCCTCAACGTCTGCTTCGGTGAAGCCGTGGAAGACATGCAGAAGCGGACCGGACCTTCCTCATCCGTTCAACGCAGGGGACGACCCTGCGCGCCCGAACCGTCGTCCTGGCCCTCGGCCGCCGCGGCACCCCCCGCAAGCTGGGCATCCCCGGTGAGGTCGTCCTCTCCTACCGAAGGGAGAAGCTCGTCCGCCTCAAGAAAAAAAATCAGGGCGCCCTGGACTGCCTCCTGGCGCAAGGAAAGGTCCGCCCCCTCTTCTCCTCCCAGCCAACGGAAATCGAGCCTGGCCGCGTCCGCTTGAAGGCCGGAGGGGAGACGGTGGAGCTCGAAAACGATTACGTCTTCGTCTTCGCCGGGGGCGTGCCGCCGTTCGATCTGCTCAAGAAGATGGGGGTGCGGTTCGGGGGCCCGAGCCTCACTCCCTGAAAATCAGCTCTCCGTCCGTCTCAATAGGAAAGCGGGGCTGGTCTCTGCCCGGCTTGAGCTTTGGATCGGAAAGTCCTTATGATGGTGCCGTTCCCATACAGAAGTCCAGGATCGAAGGAGAGTCCATGGAGCCTATGCCCAGGCGCTTTCGCTGTCTCTTCTCGTTGCTCTTCATCCTTCTCTATCCCTCTCTTTCCATTGCCCAGCAGCCTTTTCCCGATGCCCATGACCAGGCCCCTCCGGATTGGAGTGGGGATGAGCCGTTCCGTTTGAGCCAGAGCTATCCGAAGACGGAGCCCGTCAAGGGCGATGCTCCCTGGAGCCACTTCGACTTCACCAAGGAGCGCGAGGCATACATGCGCGCCGTGCTGAGCTACGCCTACGAAGGCAACGCCGCCAACGACTGGCGCGTCGAGAAGAACACGGTCCGGCGCTGGTATCACGCTCCCTGGATGC
Source organism: uncultured Thermoanaerobaculia bacterium (assembly GCA_964245465.1). GTDB lineage: Bacteria > Acidobacteriota > Thermoanaerobaculia > Multivoradales > UBA5704 > DATARR01. Next base: position 7,238 of record CAXTNS010000172.1, on the reverse strand, counting down.
ACTGGGGGGACAAGGGCCGGGAGTTCATCCATGGGCTGACCCGGGAGCGCAGGTCCCGGCCCTGCGAGCTTTCAGAGACGCAGACCATGCCGTTCCAGAACTGGGCCGTGAGCATCTACAACGATCTCGGGGGATACGTTCTGGGACAGGTCTGGGAGAAGCCCTGGTCCCCCAATCCGGCGGCAGCGGACTTTCCACCCGGTACCGTCTCGGTGAAGCTTCTCTTCACCCAGGCGACACCGGACATCGTGCCTTTCTTGAAGGGGGCTCCAGAATGGAACGCCCATATCCTGACGTCACCCGATTCCACGGTCCGGGGAGTCCAGACGCTCCGGCTTCTGCAGATCGACATCGCGGTCCGCGACGAGAGGGCGGACGATTCGACGGGCTGGGTTTTCGGGACGTTTCAATACGACGCGGGCGTCGAAGATCCAGATCCCTGGAACCGGGTGACACCGATCGCGCTGATGTGGGGCAATAAGGTCAAGCCACCTCAGTTCTGGATCAACAGGGATGCCCCGTTCGTACGCTATCGAGACAGCGTAAAGGGTACCCTGGGCTGGGAGGGACGGCCCAATGGGCCCGTGGACAGCCAGGAGTCTTCTTGTCTCTCCTGTCATTCCACATCTCAATACCCTGCCAACGCGGATCTGGTGCCTCCTTCCAATGTTGCCGATAAATCGCCCTGGTTCCGCAATCTCAAGACGGGAGAGGCGTTTGGTCAACACGCTCAATCCCTGCACTATTCTCTCCAGCTCGCCGCGGGATCCAGAACTTTTTCGAATGGGTGGCCATGGTCCAAGGCCTCGGTGCCAGGGGACCCATTCCAAGCTCACAGGCGGCCAAGGTTCCACCGCCGCCGAAGCCTCCGGAAAAATGCCCACAGCCGGGAGCGAAGCTCGCCGGGAGCCAAGAGGTCCTGAGAAGGATGACGGTCACGCTACAGGATCAGCCCCAGCCAGACTTCAAGGTGAGCCGGGATGAAGATGAAACACAGCCGCCCAATCTCATTCCGTCTCACCCCATGGTCTCTCCCCCCTGAGGCAGCGGGAACCGGATCATGAGGAAGCAGGGATTTGGTTTCGCCAGGGCTCTGGGACTCGCCTGCGGGCTCCTGGGCTGCTCTCCCGACGGCAACGTCGCGCAGGGCTCTCTTGCCGCTCGAGCCTTTGCAGCGGGCCACCGGCCCATCGTGGCCCGGCTCGCCTCCTGGAGCGAATATGCTCCCTTTGGACAGCCGGACGCCCGGAATCAAGCGGTTTTTCGGGGGGCTCTGCGCGAGGCCCAGGAGCTTCAGCGGGGAGGTACGCCCGAGGATCTCCACACCCTGGCCTCTCTCGAGCTCGTCTCGGGCCGCGTGGAGAGCGCCGTTCTGCGATACGAGGAGCTGGCCCGTCAATTGCCGGACAACGCGGTCATCCTGAGCGAGCTCGCCGCGGGCTATCTCGCCCTGGCGGAGGAAGGCCCGCGGCCCGACCCGATGTTCCGAGCTCGCGCGCTCGCCATGGCGGACCGCGCGGCCGCGGCCGATCCCAGGCTGCCGGCCGCGCGTTTCAACCTGGCCCTCGCCCTGGAGGGCCTTCATCTCTGGCCCGAGGCCCTTGAAGCCTGGAGGAGATACGCGAGCCTTGACCGGTCTTCAGGCTGGGGCCAGGAGGCCCAAGCGCGGATCGGCGATCTCGAAAAGAAGCTGCAACCGAAGCCCTGGAAGCAGGACCGAAACCGCCTCGATCGAGCGGCCCTGGCGGGCGATGCGGCCGCGGTGCGAAAGATCGTGGCCCTGTATCCCCAGGAGAGCCGGATATACGTTGAAGAAACCGTTCTCTCTCAATGGGCTGAGGCCGAGCGCGACCGACGCCCGGAAGAGGCCGGGCGCCAACTCACCATCGCCCGCGCCCTGGGAGCCGCGCTCGCAGACCTCCATGGCGACCGGATGGTCCGTGACGCCGTCGCGGCCATCGACAAGGCGGACGGCGGTCGCTGGATGGATCTCGTTCAGGGACACCTCGCCTACGGGCAGGCCCTCGCCGCGTACGAGCCTCTGGGATTGGACAGAGCCAAGCCGCTCCTGCGCTCCGCCCGCCGGCTTCTCAAACGGGGAGGAAGCCCTTTCGCCGCCTGGGCGGATCTCCACCTCGCCATCTGCGATTGGTACAACTCCCAGTGGGACCGGGGGCTGGCCGCCCTCAAGGTGATCGGTCAGGAAGCGGAGAGACAGGGCCATCTGGCTCTGCTCGGCCGCGTCTACTGGATGGAAGGGATCACCTATCTGCAGAAGTCGTTGCCCACCGAAGACCTGATTGCGCTACGGAAGTCTCTGGCGATTTTCGAGCGGCTGGGAGAGTTGGAGAACGTGGCGTGCCTGCACGAGCGGATGGCCGTCTGTCTGAGCTATCTGGGAGAGACCGAGGAGAGCTGGCGCCATCTCGACCGCGCCCTCTCCCTGCGGCGGGAGCTCACCACTCCCCGGCGGTTCTATTCGATCTTCTACACGGCCCAGGACCTCTCTCTCCATCTCCAGGAGCCGTCGGTGGCGGTCTATTTCTTCACGCAGGTGGTCGAGGCGGCGCGGCAATGGAACAGCGCGCCGGCTCTCGCCGAAGCGCTCTGGTCGCGCAGCCGTGTCCGGCGTGTGCTGGGACGGCCAGACGAGGCTTTGGCCGATCTTCGCGAAGCGGAAAGATACCTGCCCTCCATCCAGGACGCGTCCCTGAAACGGCGCATCCAGGGTGACATCCTCTGGGGCACCGCGGAGGCGCGTCTCGGCAGCGATCTGCCGGGAGCGATCTCCGCTCTTACCCGGGCCCTGGAGGTGTACCGGAACGAGAGCTACCCGGACCACCTCCTCTCGATCTACTTGCAAAGGGGCCGTGCCTTTCTGCAAACGGGTGAGGACGACCGGGCAGAGGAAGACTTCACGACGGCGATCTCCCTGTACGAATCCTGGCGCCGGCAAGTCGAAGAGCCCGACTTCCGCATCTCTTTCTTCGATCAGGCTGCCGCCACGTTCAATCAGATGATCCTGTTCCAGGTGAGCCGCCGCGAGCGGCCCCTGCTGGCTCTCGACTACGTCGAACGCGCCCGCGCCCGCGTGCTCCTCGAAACGGTCCACGGGAGCCGCGAAGGGGATCCCGGCCTCCCGAAGCCCCTGAGCGCGGAATCGATCGCCGAAAGAATTCCTGAAGGAGTTGCGCTCGTCGAGTACGCGGTCCTTCCGGATCGTCTGTTGATCTGGGTGATCCGGCGGGAGGGAATCGACGTCGTGTCTCAGGATCTCGGCGCGAACCGCCTGACCGGGTACGTCGAGCGGCTGAAGACGGAGATCAGGGCGCGCAAGAAACAGGACCGTGAAGCCGCAAGGGACCTCTTCCGGCTGCTCGTCCAGCCGGCTCTGGAGAAGGCTCCAGAAGCCTCCCAACTCGTGTTCATCCCGGACAAGGCGATCCACGAGCTGCCGTTCGCCGCTCTGCTCAACCCCGCGACCGGCCGCTACCTCGTCGAGGAGAAGGCGGTTGCCCTGGCTCCGAGCGCGACGGTCTATCTGCTGGCGCGGGAGCACGACCGGGAGCGGGCCCGGCCTGACGACAAGGTCCTCGTCGTCGGCAATCCCGCCTTCGACAAGACCGTGTTCAGCGGCCTGTTGAACCTGCCCTCGGCTGAAAAAGAGGCGCGCACCATTGCCGGCATGCACCCCGGCGCGCACCTGCTAACCGGTCCCCAGGCCACGAAGAAAGCCGTCCTCGCCATGGCTCCTGAAGCCGGCATTCTCCACTTCGCCGTCCACGCTCTCGAGAACCAGGACGCTCCGTCCCGCTCCCGGATCGTGCTCGCGCCGGAGCCTGGAAACCCGGAGAGCGGAAGCCTCTTCGCCTCGGATCTCGGAAGTCTCCGGCTGCCTCGCACCCGCCTGGTCGTCCTCAGCGCCTGCCAGACGGCCAAGGGGCGCATCTCAAAAACCGAAGGAGCCCAGAGCCTGGCGCGGGCGTTCCTGGCGGCCGGAGTCCCGGCGGTCGTGGCGAGCCTGTGGCCGGTGAACGACCGTGCCACGAGCGCCCTGCTCACCGGCTTCCACGCGCGCCTTCGTCAGGGCCTCGATCCAGTGCGTGCTCTCCAAGAGACGCAAAAGGATCTGATCCACAGCTCCGAAGGCGATCTGCGGGATCCGCTCTCCTGGGCCAGTTTCGAGTTGATCGGAGGGACGTCCTCCGAAAGCCACACAACCCAACTTGAGTAGATGGAGAAATCAATCATGGTTGAGCATGAGTATGGATATCAGATCAACTTCAGCGGCATGATCGGGTTCGTTCCCCACGAGACGGAAAAACGGGTCATGGTGCTGGTGCTCGACGGCAAGTCTCGCCACCGTTCTCCAAGCGGCGAAGACCTCTTCGCCCATGTCCCCTTCATCTATTACCGCCTGGACGATCTCTCTGACGAAAGCCCGCGAAGGCCTGACCTGTCCGGCAAGGGCTATGGCATGAACTTCCTCAGTCTGGAAGATCTGACGATCGGCGTGCAGACCCCCAAGGAGCCAGCCCTTGGATTTGAACTGAACGACGAATCTGCTTACAAAGAGCCACACGATCCAGATTCCCCAAGCCGGGAGGCTGCGTATTCGCCAGAAGCAAGAAATCTCTGCTGGATCATGCCGATCCACAAGATCGGCAAGGTTGCTGGATCCGCCGCCGAGGACTTGCGCCTGGATGAAAGATACCTGGAGGAACCCTACCAGATCCGAGACATGAAGAGGAACCGGGTCGCCGCCCGTCTCCAGTTGACGCGGGGAGAGCTCTATGTCCAGGATTTCCAGCGCCACGATTATGGAGGAGAGCGCCGCTCGGCGGTTTACGACTTCACCAGAGATCCTGCCGCGCCACCGGCTGAAGGGAAGAAACCTGAACCGCATTCCCAGATGATCTGTACATTTGTGACCTATAAACCGAACATGGAAGACTATGAAAGGGAGCCCCTAAAAATCTGGTCAAAACGTTTCGCGTTCCCTGGACAAAAACAGGCGGGGGCGGGATTCCCCGAGCTCATCTTCAAGACCCCAGAGCAAGTCGATCGCAACGTCTACATCAATGTCTGGAACTCGCCTTTCGCCGACATTCTGGACATCTTCGGCGGGCCGGACGTGCACAAATGGCCCCGTCCTCAGGGCAGCCGGAGCTTCCATGCCTATTTCAACCTCTGCGTCAAAGAATCGAAGGAGCCCGGAAAGATCGGGCTCCCGATCGCGGAGTATGACAAGGACCACGCTTCCGGCTATCAGCACCTTACCTGGGCGACACCGGACAAGCACGTAGCCTGCCCGACGGGGCGCTATGAAAAGGCAAAATTTTGATCCGCAGCTCGCGCTCGAACCGTCTTCTCCCAGGCCCTGGAGATCGAGCCCGGCCGCGTCCGCCTGAAGGTCGGAGGGGAGACGGGGGGAGCTCGAGAACGATTACGTCTTCGTCTTCGCCGGGGGCGTGCCGCCGTTCGATCTGCTCAAGAGGATGAGAGTGCGGTTCCGGGGGCGGGTAGGCGCGTATTTGTCAGGATGGCAGAGATCCGTCATCATTAATAGCAGCGGAGTCCAGACCAAGGGCGGGATGTGAAGCTTTGAGCTACCTCCTAGTGCACCGTCACAGCGGGAGTGACCGATTCTTCCGTAGGGGCGGCCCCATGTGGCCGCCCTGGGGTGGGGGGCTTGGCCGGAGCTGATCCGAAGGGGGAGTCCGAATCGGAGATTCCCCCACCCAGGGCGGCCACGCAGGGTGCCTACGGCATCCTGCGGACCGCCCCTACAGAACCGATCGGTTCCGCTGTGAAGGACCATTAGACGAGCACGCGGTTTATTGACCGGCAAACGCACGCTCCCGAGACGGCTCTCCGGGTCGCGACACCACGTCCATACCTCAAAAGCCCTCTCGCCGCCCTCTCCGGCCCTTCTCGAAGGCTGCTTGCCACGGTCGCAGGCGTCGGCGAGACGGCTCGCGGGATCTCGGGGGCTTCCGCGGGCCTCGTTGCCTCACCTCGGGAGGTCGCGAGGCCTCTCGCCGGGGCCCGCGCAACCCCTCGAGCGCTCTCCGCGACGACTCGAAGGCTCTCCAGGCGTTGCGCCGAGGTCTCCAGGTGTTGCACCGCCCTTGCGAGTTGTTGCAAAACCCTCTCGACTTATTGAAACGGCGCCTCCAGTTGTTGCGCTGGGCTCGCGAGGTATCGCAATGAGACCGGCGAATGCGGGTTCGACCCCTTTGTGAAGCGTCACGACCGTCTTGTGTGGATTCGCGAGGCTCCGTCGTATAGCAAGGAGTCCGGCGGAGGACCGGTTGATGCCCCCAGCCGTTGCCTGGACCTGGGCGGGTGTCCCAACGCGACCGGCGTATCTCCCTTTCACTCCGGCGGAAGTTGCGGAGAGGCTCCCGGGGTCTTTCTGTACTTCGCCGGGATCTTGCCGGCACCCTTGGAGTCGAGGACCAAGACGCCCTCCCTGACGAGTCTCGCCAATATGCGGTGCAGCGAGGAGCGGTCCGGCTCGTAGCCGAGGGCGCGCAGGAGGTCGTGGCGGTCGAAGACCTCCGGCAACCGAGCGAGGGCGGCCTCGACGTCCTCCAGGAGCTGCCCGGGTGCGAGCCGGCGACGTCCGGACGGCTTCGTAGAAGGTCCAGGGACTTCCCCGGCCCGTGGCCGCGGAGGTGGGGACGGGACGGCGCCCCCATTCGAATCGGCGATCCAGATCAGCTCCAAGGCCCGAAGCTGGCGCTGATAGCCCTCCTCCAGAAGGGCCACGCCCTCCCGCAGTTGCTCGGCCAGCCTCAGCTTGCGTTGCCCGTATTCCTCGCGTGTCATGTTGCAAGCGATTTCAACACGAGCTCGCGTTGCAACACAAGGGGGGCCTGCAACTCTGCTCGAGCTCCCGCCGGGCGGCCATGCGATCGGCGCGGCACGCCCCTATTGCAGACACCCGCAACCGGCATGCGAGCGCCCCCAAGTTTCATGGGCCTGAATCGGGGACAAAAGCCCGCGGCCGGCGATTTCGTCCACCGACGAGAGAAATGCGTCACCCTGTATTCAGGGGTTTCCGCACTTCGGCTGAGATGGCCGGAGCCGCCGGACCCTGAAAGGAGCCTTTATGACTCGATTGTGGCGTACCCCCCTTGCCGTCCTGGTCCTGGTGCTCGCGCTCGCCGCTCCGGCCGCCGCGGCGCAACGGAAGCCGGCCAGGCCGGATCTGGTGACGATCGCCTCCCAAG
>CAXTNS010000171.1:0-11345 GCA_964245465.1 uncultured Thermoanaerobaculia bacterium | reverse complement strand
AGTTGCCGGCGGTACCGACGTGGGCCACCCGGGGGTCCTCCAGCTTCAAGTGGGGGTCCGACGCGACCTCGAATTCAGCCCCGGCCCCCACTCCGGCCCCGGTGAACCGCCGGCCGAAGACGCCGTACTTGCTCCCCGTGTACCCCTGCCAGACGACGACGAAGTTGCCCTTGGGATCGAAGGAGATCGAGGGGTTGTTCTGGTAGTTGGAGGTGATGGTATTGATCCGGAACAACGGGCCGACCTTGCGACCGAGCCGGCTGTAGCGCTGGCCGAGGATGTCCGTGAGCTCCACCGCGGGTGGCTGATCGCTGTGCCACACCACCACGAAGGTGCTGCCGCTACCGCAGGCGAGGGCCGGCTGGAGCAGGTTCGCGGTGGGTGGCACCACGACCTCCACGGGGGCGAGGGCCGCTCCCGCGGCCGACAGGCGGCGCATCGAGATCCCGTACTTGCTCGGCTGGAAGGGAAGGAACCGGTCGGCGCTCGTCCAGATGCTGATGATGTTGCCCGACGTGTCCACGCAGACGTCCGGGCGCACGTCGGTGACCAGACCGGTGCTGAGCTTCACCTGGGTCCCGAGCGGCGCGCCGGTGGCGTTGAAGCGCCGCAGCAGGATCTGGGGATCGCTGCCCGGGAAGTTGGTGCCGGCCGGCAGGATGTTGATCCACGCCACCACGAAGCCGTCCTTGGTCGCGGCTACCGCCGGCTTGAAATCGGCAGGGATCGAGGGACTCCCCGCGGCGTCCTGGTTGACCTTGAAAGCCGTCCCGAGGGGAGCCCCCGTGGGCCCGAAGCGCTGGCCCTTGATCTCGCTGTTGCCCGCCGCAACCTCCGACCACACGGCGATGAAGTTGCCCTTGGCGTCACGGGTCACGGCCGCGTCGTACTGGTCCGGCGCCACGTCCTTGTTGGCCAGGAAGTCCACCGCCGCGGCCGTGCCCGTGCTCGCGAAGAACCGGCCGTTGATACCGCGGAAGTCCTGGGTGCTGCTCCCCTGCCATACCGTCAGGAAGCCGCCCGAAGCCGAACCGGCCACGGCGGCCATCTCTTGACGGCAAGTGGTGCATGAGCTCACACGGAACGGCACACCCTGGGGCCCGGCCAGGGCTGAGATGGCGGCCAGGCAGAGGATTCCCACGAAAATGACTGCTTTCCTCATTCAAGCTCCCTTCTTATACGGATTACACGATACGTCTTTACTCTACTACGGAGCAGCCCCGGCGGACGTTTAGGGACCAGTTTCTTTTTCGAGGCTTGACGTGTCCAACGGAGAAGGGCAGGCTCCCGGAAGAGCCCCCGCGAGGAGACCATTCATGACCTCCCTCTTCAAAGATCCACGCCTTTACCAGATCCTCGTCCTGGCCTCGCTGCTGGTCTATGGCGTGACCCGCCTGGACCTCGAGATCCGCCCCGGCCGGGCCGTCCTCCTGCTCGGTACGGTCCTCCTCACCCAGTGGGCCTGCACCCGGCTCTGGCGGCTGCCGGCCTTCGATCCGCGGAGCGCCCTGATCTCGGGGCTCTCCCTCTGCCTGCTGTTGCGCACCAATTCGGCAACCCTCGCCGTGCTCGCCGCCGTGGTGACGATCGCCAGCAAGCTCGTCCTCCGCGTCCGCGGCAAGCACGTCTTCAACCCCACCAACTTCGGCATCGTGGCCCTCATGCTCGCCACGAGGGGCGGCGTCTGGGTGTCGCCGGGCCAGTGGGGGAGCGCGGCCTTCTTCGGCTTCCTGATCGCCTGCCTGGGGGGCCTGGTGGTGAACCGGGCGGCGCGGAGCGACGTCACCTACGCCTTCCTCGCCTTCTACCTGGCCGTCCTGTTCGGGCGCGCCCTCTGGCTCGGCCAGCCCCTGGCGATCCCGCTCCATCAGGTGGAGAGCGGCGCGTTCCTCATCTTCACCTTCTTCATGATCTCGGACCCTAAAACCACGCCCGATTCGCGGGCCGGCCGCGTCCTCTTCGCCCTGATGGTCGCCCTGGGCGCCGGCTTCGTCCACTTCGTGCTCTTCCGGCCCAACGGGCTCCTGCTCTCTCTGGCGTTCCTCTCGCCCCTGGTGCCGCTCCTGGACCTCCTGCTGCCCGGCAAGCGGTATGCCTGGCGTCCCACGGTCCTTCCCGCACCCTCTTCTCTCCTCGAAGAAAGGAGATTCGCATGAAACGGCTCCTGACCGCCGTCCTCACCGTCGTCCTCCTCGCGGCGGCCGCCCGGACCACCCTGGCCTTCTGCGGCTTCTACGTGGCCAAAGCCGACACCAAGCTGTTCAACAAAGCTTCACAGGTCGTCCTGGTCCGTGACGACGACCGCACCGTGCTGACCATGGCCAACGACTTCAAGGGGGATCCCAAGGAGTTCGCCATCGTCATCCCCGTCCCGACGTTCATCCAGCGGGAGCAGATCCACGTGGCGGAGAAGGCCCTGCTCGACCACCTGGACGCCTATTCAGCTCCCCGGCTGGTCGAGTACTTCGACGGCGATCCGTGCGTGCAGTACGAGATGGAGAGAATGCCCGCTCCGGCGGCCCAGGCGGCCCCGGGGGGAGGAGCCCGGGATGAACGCGCGAAGAGCCTGGGCGTCACCATCGAGGCCCAGTACACCGTGGGCGAGTACGACATCCTGATCCTCTCCGCCAAGGAGAGCCAGGGCCTGGAGACGTGGCTGGTCGAGAACGGCTACCGCATCCCCCAGGGGGCCTCCCGGGTGCTCGGCAGCTACCTCAAGCAGGGCATGCGGTTCTTCGTGGCCAAGGTGAACCTCAAGGAACAGTCCAAGCTGGGCTTCAGCTATCTGCGGCCCATCCAGGTGGCCTACGAGAACCCCAAGTTCATGCTCCCCATCCGCCTCGGCATGGTCAACGCCAACGGCCCGCAGGAGCTGTTCGTCTACGCCCTCACCCGCAAGGGCCGGGTGGAGACCACCAACTACCGCACCGTGCGCCTGCCCTCGGACGCCGAGGTCCCGCTGTTCGTCAAGGACGACTTCGCCAATTTCTACAAGGCCATGTTCAGCCAGCAGGTCAAAAAGCAGGACATGCGGACGGTGTTCCTCGAATACGCCTGGGACATGGCCTGGTGCGACCCGTGCGCGGCCGATCCGCTCTCGGCGGAGGAGCTGCGCCAGCTCGGCGTTTTCTGGGTGGAGCGCGGAGGCGACAACCGGCGCAATTCTATGCCGGGGATGCCCGGGGCCCAGGACGTCTTCCTCTCCCGCCTCCACCTGCGCTATGACTCCGAGCACTTCCCCGAAGACCTCGTCTTCCAGGAGACCGGGGACCGGCAGAACTTCCAGGGCCGCTACATCCTGCGCCACCCCTGGAAGGGGAGCGCCTCCTGCGACGCGGCCAAGGCCTACCGCCGGGAGCTGCCGAAGCGCTTCGATCAACAGGCCCAGACCCTCGCTTCCCTGACCGGCTGGGACGTCAACAAGATCCGCGGCCGGATGAACCTCAAGGTGGGCACCGAAGGGCCCGCCCCCGCAGACAACGAGCCCTGGTGGAAGACGATCTGGAAGGACTGAAACGTGTCGCGCTATTGCAGTCACCGCGCCGGTGAGCCCGCCTTGACGGCCACCGGCGCGAGCCCCTTTATGGGCGGCCCTTCGAGGACCTGACCATCGGGCGAATACCGGCCACCATGGCACGGGCAATCCCAGCTCTTCTCGGCTGAATTCCAGTGGACGATGCAGAGGGCGTGGGTGCAGACCGGGGAAACGGCGTGCACGGCGCCGGACTCTTCGCGGTAGACCGCCACCTTCTCGCCCCCGATCTCCACAACCTGTCCCTCGCCCACCGGCACCTCGGAAAGGTCCTGGATCTTGGAGATCGTGACGCGGTCCTTGACGAAGGCCACCGCCGTCTCCAGGCCGAGCTTCGCCACCTGCGGACCCGCCGCCAACGGCTTGATCCGCGACGGCTTGTAGACCTCGGCCCAGGGGTTCTCCCGGCCCAGCGCGAAGTCGGTGAGGAGCATGCCGCCCAGGGTGCCGAAGACCAGGCCGGTGCCCGAGTAGCCGGTCGCCAGCCAGACGTGCCCGGAGGTCAGGGCGCGGCCGATCATCGGCAGGCCGTCCGGAGGATCGTAGAACTGGGCCGACCAGCGGTAGTCGATCGACTCGACGTCCCACCGCTGCCGGACGTACTCCTCCAGGGCGCGATAGCTCTCCTCCGGGTCTCCTTCGCCCGTCTTGTGGTCCTTGCCGCCCACGATCAGGACGTCCCCCTGCCGGCGCGTGTAGTTGTAGGGCTCCTCCGTGTCGAAGAAGAGGCCGTCCGGAGGATTCCCACCGCGCAGCCGCACGCCGAGAACGTAGGAGCGCAACGGCTCGAGCTCGGCATGGAGCAGCGAGAAGCCGGCCGGGGTGTGGGTCGCGAAGAGCACCGAATCCGCCATCACCGTACCCCGCTCCGTCTTGACCCGGCAGGGCTCGCCGGACTCGACGCCGACGACGCGCGTCCGCTCGTAAATCCGGCCACCGTTCGCGTGCACCGTGCGGGCCAGAGAGGCGAGATAGGAGAGGGGGTGGAACCGCGCCTGGTCCTCGTACCGCACGGCCGCCGCCACCGGGAAAGGCAGCGGCACTTCGTGCACCAGAGAGGCGGGCATGCCGGCCTCGTTGGCCGCTTCCACCTCCTCCTCCAGACTGGAGACCTCGTCCGGGTGCTCCGTGTAAAGGTAGGCCGGCACGCGCGCGAAGTCGCAGGAGATCGCGTCCTCCTCGACCAGCGACGCGATGAGCTCCAAGGCGGCCCGGGAGGAGTCCACCACCACCCGCAGATCGTCGCGGCCGAACTTGGAGCGCAGGTCCCGGTAGCGCAGGTCCGGCACCTGGGTGACGTGGGCCGAGGTGCCGCCGGTCGTGCCCGAGCCCACCTGATTCTGCTCCAGCACCGCCACCCGCTTGCCCTCGCGCACCAGCAGCCGTGCCGCCGTGAGGCCCGTAATGCCGGCACCCACGATCGCGACGTCCACCCGCATGTCCCCGTCGAGCACCGGATAACCGGGCATCTCGCTGTCTGCGATATCTGACCAGATCGATTGACGTTTCTCCTCGCTCATGCCTCCTCCTTTCCCCGGAGGAGGGTTCGCAAGGAAGGTGCCAGAGACGCTAGACGCGCTCCCTCGTCCGGGGAGGGGGCGCGCCGTAGGCCTCGTCGAGGGCCAGCACCGCCGTCTCCGAATCGCCGAAATAAAGCCCCTCGTCCAGCACCTGGCCCGCCAGCTCCAGGTTCGCCGTAATGGTACCGGCAGCACCGCTTCCCCGCAGGCCGGCGCTCTCCAGGGCGAGGTCGACCTGGGCCTCGATGCGGGCGAGGTCCGAGTCCACCTGCTTCAAGGTCTGATCGAAGCGCTCCAGATTGCTCAGCCGCTGCTCGAGGATCTTGAGAGTCGCCGCCTGGGACTCCCGCAAGGCCGAGGAGGCGCCGCTCGCCGTCACCTCCCTCTCCAGGTCACCGATCTTCCGCTTGAGGTCGGCCTCGCTGGCGTGGACCCGGGAGGCCTCCAGGTGGTGCCGGGCCACCAGCAGCTTCAGGTAGATCCAGGTCATCCGGCCCAGGGCATCGCGCTGGCTCTCCAGCTCGAAGCTGCCGGCCTGGGACTCCTGGACGAGACTCAGGATGCGGGCGCTCTTCTCCTCGACGAGGGCCAGCCGCTTGCGGGCCTGGGAATCGAGCTTGCGGATCAGCTCCTGCCGGCCCTCCTGGGCGTCCACGGTGGCAAGGTGCCGGTGCTGGGCGTCGACCAGCCGCTGGAAGCGCGGATGAGAGGCGACCGAGGCGAGGTAGGCGGCTTCGAGCCCCGCTCCCAGGAGCCAGAAGGCCGGGTTGACGAGACCGAAGATTCCGAACCCCACCACCGCCAGCACGTTGACGGGCAACCGCCCCAGGCCGGGGAGGTCGGGACCGGCCCAGAAGGCCTTCTTGAGGTATTCAAACATTCGGCGTCAGGAAGATCCGAGCGACCGCTGCCACCACTGGAGGAGGTTGCTGAGCACCTCGGCCCGAGGCGGCTCACACATGGTACCCAGATCCACGCTGAGCCCAAAACGCTGGAAGGCCACGAACGGGCTGCCGGCGAAGCGCACCGGCACGGCGGGGTTGCCCGGCCGGAAGCCGTGGACCAGCGCCTGCTTCTGGACCGGCTCGCTCATCAGGAAGTCCAGGAACCGGCCGGCGGCGTCCTTCTGCTCCGGCGAGCTCCAGGACGCGTCCAGGACGTAGAACGGGTTCTCGTTCCACGTGTTGCGCGCCGGATAGACCACGCGCAGCTCGCCCCAGCGCCCCTCGGCGTTCTTGAGGTAGTCGATGGCCACGCTCTCGTAGACCACCAGGGCGTCGTAGGCGGAGGGCCCCTTGAGGACCATCTCGCGCATCTGGTTGCCGGTGCTGTTCGACAGCCCGCTCACCCCTCGCTCGAAGGACTGGGCCCAGGCCTGGAAGCCAGGATCGAGGATGTCCTTGAGCGTCAGGTCACGGGTCTTGCCATAGTAGTCGTAGGCCATCAGCACCAGGGTCATCAGGCCGCTGTTCGACTCGTTGGGATGAGTGTGCCCCAGCTTGAACAGCCCCCACTCGGGCTTGCCGGCGATGCCCTGCCATCCCGAAGGCTCGGCCAGGGCCTGGGCCAGGGTCTTGAAGGAGACCTCGCCGTACTTCCTGACGAAGGCCTCGTGCCGCTCCGCCCACATCACGAACACCATGGGCGTCAGAGCCAGGTTCTCCTCCCGCAGGATCGGCTTGCCGCCGCCCTGCTTCACTCCCCACTCTGCCAAGAAGGTGTCTTTGTAGAGGGCGCTCGCGGGACTCCAGACGTGGATGCGGGTGTCTCCCCCGAGCACGGCCTGGGCCCCTTCGAGCGAGCCCATGGGGATCAGGTTGACCTTGACCTGCCGGCCCTCCCCGGTCTTGGCGAACTCCGCGGCGGCCCACTTGAGCCAGCGCTCCTTCTCCGTCCCATAGGCGATGCCGATCTCGGCCGTTGGTCCACTGTCCCTGTTGTCCCTTCCGAACAGGGTACCGCTCGACTCTTTCTCCTCCGCCGGCGGGCTGGCGGGCCGGTGCAGGAACAGCCGGTAGGCGCCGTAGAAGCAGCCGGCGATGAACAGGAAGACGACCAGCTTGCCGGCGAAAGTCAGCCTGGGTCCCGGGGTTGGTTCCATGGTGGCCTCAGAAGAAGGTCGAGATCTCCCGGAACACGGTCCGGATGTTGGAAGGGTTCCCCTCGTAGAAGCGCGCCTGGGTCGCGTCCGCGATGGTCTGGAGGACGGCCTTTTTGGAGCTGCCGCCGTAAGCGATCGTGAACACGCGCACGCCCGGTCCCTCGCTACCCGCGCGCACCTTCCGCAGCAGGTCGTCCAGGCTCGTCTGGCTGTCGGTGTCCTCGCCGTCGGTCAGGACGACGACCGCCGCAATCCGGCCCGGGTCGCGGCGGACCTCGGCGAGCTTGCGGTCATAGGCCATGGCGATCGAGTCGTAGAGCGCCGTCCCGCCGTCGGGGAAGATGCCGCGCACGGTCTCCAGGACCTGCTCGCGCGCCTGGCCGAGCTTCGCTCCTTCGACCACCCAGACCGGCCGCGCGTTGAAGGGGAGGAAGGAAAACGTGTCCTCGGGATCGAGGAGCTGGACGAGTTGCTCCGCCCCGGCCCGCGCGTTCTCCATCCTCTGTTCCTCCCGCATGCTGCCCGAGCGGTCGAGAACGAGCGTCACGTCCGAGCGCTTCTTGTTCTGGCGCCAGAGCTCCAGGACCGCGTCGATGACCTCGACCGAAGGCACCTCGAGCGTCGTCTGCGGCTCCTTGGGATCAACCCCATGGGCCGTGTCGAAGGGAGCCCCCAGGGGAAGCTCCACCGCCGATGGCCGGAGGCCGAACCGCATCGCGGCCTCCTGTTGCGGCCTCTCCAGCAGGTAGTCGACATAGACCTTCGCCGCCTCCCGGTGCTCGGGGGTCACCCACTCCCGCTCCACGATCCCCACCGGATGGTCGCTCCAGAAGGTCCCCTCCTTCGGATAGACGGCGACCACCGGGAACGGCAGCCGGTACTGCGGCCCGTACGATTCGAGGACCATGTTCTCGTAGAGGACGGCGGCCGAGAGATACTCCGGCCCGTTCTCGAACATCCGCTTGCCGAAGAAACCCGTCGAGCTGCCGTAGTGAACCAGGGCGCTCTCGATACCGGCCACGTAGGCTCCCGTCTCCGGCCGCCGGACGTCCGCGAGCGTCAGGCCCGCCACCTTGCCGGCCCCCGCGTAGGCCTCGGCCAGAAGCGCGCTCAGGCCACTGTTGCTGTACTCGGGATGGGTGTGGCCCAGCTTGAAGGCCCCCCATTCCGGGTGGCCGTGAGAAGCCCACCCGCCGGGGTCACGGGCGAGGGCCAGGACGTCGCTCCAGCCCACCGGTTTCTTCCCCCAGCCGATCGCCTCGGCCATGGGCCGCCACAGGGCGATCACCACGGGCGAGAGCACCAGGTTCTCCGTCTCGCCGATCAGGTCCTTGCCCGTGCGGGCGCGCGACTTCGCATTGCCCAGCTTGATGAAGGCCGCCGACGCGGGGCTGGTCAGATGAGCCTGCCGGGTGCCGGCCAGGAGGTCGTCGATCAGCTCGCCCGACCCCTGAGGCACGGCTTCGACCTGGATGCGCTTGCCGGAAGCCGTCCGGTGGTCCTCACCGTTGAAATGGCTGGTGACTTCCTGGATCCACTCCTCCTTCTCCGAGCCGTAGGTGAAGAGGAGCCGGAGCGCATCGGGATCCTCTGCCCTGGACGCCTCTGCCGGAGAGTTGGACGGCTCGGAAGAGGAGTCCTGCCGGCAGCCCAGGCCGAGAGCCAGGCTGAAAAAGCCCAGCAAGCCCAGAACCGCGACACCTCGGACCTTTCGCTCCATTCGGACCTCCCCTGCTCGAACGTTGTTGCCGTGTCGAGCGGAGTCTAAGGAGCGATACGGTAAAAGGGGCGCCCTGACTGCGCCTTTCGCCGAAACGTCACGGTTCTGTAACGGAATTGACACAGCTACTGGATGTAGCCCAGGGCGCGCAGCTCGTCCATCAGCTCCCGGTCCGCCGCCGAGGACTTCGCCCTTCCCCCTTCGTCCCGCTTCCCCCAGGTGCGGATCGTCCGCAGGGGATGGCCGCGCCGGAACTCGACGTTGAACAGGGCCATCCGCGGCCGCCCCGCGAAGTCCTCCGCCACCGGCAGGCTCAGGGCGTAGAGGATCGTGGGAGCGATGTCATGGATATGGATGCCCGAGAGGTCCGCCTCCGGATCGACGTCCGGCCCCGCGGCCAGTAAGATCCCGTGGGTGGTCGGCGTATGCGTGCCGGAGATCCTCCCCAGCCCGCGGACGGCCTCTCGGAACGGGGCTCCGCGCACCTTGAGGACCGGCGTGACCAGGGCCTGCCGGACGACCACCACGAAGTCGCCGTCCTCCCCCCGGCGCGGGCGCACGTTCTGGACGATGAAGACCGGCTCCCCGCGGTCGTTGGTGACCGTTGCCAGGTCTTTTTCGAGCCGGCGGCGCAGCTCCTCGCGCTTCTCGGAGCGGACCTGCCCGCCGGGCTCCCGGCCCGCCAGGGCGAACCGGATCATCTTGGAACGTTGGAACTCGGGCGAGCCGTACGTGTACACCTTCGTTCGGGAGAAGTCGACGGCCCCCCCCGCCCGGCGCTTCAGGTAGCCCAGGCGTTCGAGCACCGTGTCCATGTCCAGGAGCACCCTCAGGTCCTCCCCCCTGGCGGCGTGGAACCCGTGGTCCGAGAGCACCAGGACGTTGGACTCCGGAGGCGCCGCTTCGAGAATGCGGCCGATCTCGCGGTCCACGGCCTCGTAGACCCGCGGGATCCGGTCGCGGTGCCCGGCAAGCTCCCGGGGATCGACCTGCTGGAAGGCCTCGGGCTCGAAATACTTCCACTCGTTGTGGCTGACGATGTCCGGGCTGCGGAAGTAGAGCAGGATGAGGTCGTAGTCTTTCCCCGCGAATTTGGCGGCCGAGCGGGCCATCACCCGGTCCCGGCGCTGGGCGTCGTCGTTTTCGAACAGCCCGGGATCGGCGTCGGCCCGGCGCAGGTCCCCCAGAAAGGTTCGCAGATAGGAGGCCGGAGAGACGCGGGCGTCCAGGTTGAGCAGCGCCCGGTCGCTCAGCACCACGCCGTTGACCTCTTCCGCGGGCCAGGAGCCCCACCAGCCCAGCACGGCCACCCGCCGCCCCGTGCGCGACAGCATGTTCCACAGGGCCGGCACCTTGCGCACGGCCGAGGAGATGGGCACGTCCCCCTGGGGGGTCGCCACCACGAAATCCGTGATGCCGTGGACCTGCGGCGTAACACCGGTCGCCACGGTCGTCCAGATGACGGGCGAGGAGTTGTAGGCCGTGTGCAGGGTGGCCGTGATCCCGCGCTCCGCGATCGCCTTCAGATGGGGCAGCTTCCCCTGGTCCCACAGGCGGTGGATCACCTTCCACTCGCCGCCGTCGATGCCGATGACGATCAGGGGCGGCCGGCGGGCCGGGGACGCGGGCTCCCTCCGGCAGCCCGGGAGACTGGCGCAAACGAAGGCGGCGAGGAGCAGGGAGGCTCCCCACAGGGCAGTGATCCGGCGCATGCGGGGTATGGTATGCGAAGCCGTGGTGCCGAAAAGCAAAGCCCCTTGGTGTTGGCAAGGGGCTTTTTGGAGATAACTTCCCGGCGACGACCTACTCTCCCACGCACCAACGCGCGCAGTACCATCGGCGCGGAGGGGCTTAACTGCCGTGTTCGGAATGGGAACGGGTGTTTCCCCCTCGCCACAGTCACCGGAAAAAGCAAACTGGGAAAGAACCGGTCTGACACTGAAATCGGGGTAGAGCGATAGGGTTCGCCGTAGAGAAGAGTGAGGAATCATTGGTCAAGCCGAACGACCGATTAGTACAGGTCAGCTCAACGCCTCTCAGCGCTTACACCTCCTGCCTATCAACCTGGTGATCTTCCAGGGGTCTTCAGGGAGACCTCATCTCGAGGGGGGCTTCCCGCTTAGATGCTTTCAGCGGTTATCCTTTCCGAACGTAGCTACCCAGCCATGCCGCTGGCGCGACAACTGGTGCACTAGAGGTTCGTCCATCCCGGTCCTCTCGTACTAGGGACAAATCCTCTCAAGTCTCCTGCGCCCACACGAGATAGGGACCGAACTGTCTCGCGACGTTCTAAACCCAGCTCACGTACCACTTTAATCGGCGAACAGCCGAACCCTTGGGACCGGCTTCAGCCCCAGGATGTGATGAGCCGACATCGAGGTGCCAAACCTCCGCGTCGATGTGAACTCTTGGCGGAGATCAGCCTGTTATCCCCGGCGTACCTTTTATCCGTTGAGCGATGGCCCTTCCATA
>CAXTNS010000170.1:6179-11359 GCA_964245465.1 uncultured Thermoanaerobaculia bacterium | reverse complement strand
CACCAGGAGCACCCCTCACGGAGGGCGGAGGCCCCGTTCCCGCAGATCCATGGTCAGCAAGGGCCGCTGCTTGTCGAGCCAGGCTCGCAGGCCTTGGAGCCCTCCCAGGTTCAGATCGCGGTTTGCTACCTGGACGCGCTCCAAACCCGAGATGTCGGAGAAGATCCGGTCCTTGATCTGTGAGAGCTCGATCAGGTCACCCCGGGTCACCGCCCCCTTGGCCAAAAGCGTCACAACTGCATTCTCCGCCTCGACTCGGCTCACTCCGGAAAGGATCGTCGCCGCCTCGCTCAACTCCGCGTCCGCCCACTCGATAGGGAGAGTACCGCGGTAGTCCGTGAGTTGCTCGTCGATAATCTCGCGCATCTCGTCAATGGTCGGCAGATCGAGAGTCAGGGACATGCCCTGGCGCTGCAGACGCGGCCAGACCGGACCTGATGTCAGGACAACCACAGTTCCGCCGCGTGCCGTTCCCTCATGCACCACGTCCAGAAGCTGGCGGGTCAGCGCATTGTCGTCTCCAAGATCCTGTACCTCGGTCAGTACAAAAGTGAGGTTCTGTCTTTGAAGGATCTGCTGCCCCACGAAATCGAGGGCTCCGGCCGCCGACCGGTCCTCGTTGACGTTGCGGTTCGAAGCAAGGTCTCGCATGCCCTGGGAGAGGGTGTGACAGTAGATAGGAATCCCTAGCTCAGAGGATAGACCCCGGAACAGCTCCAGAGCGCGATCGCGTTCCTCAGTGCGCAGCGAGAGGAACGGAATCCGCGCCTTGAGATACCGGTGCAGGGCTTGGCGGCAAGTGATGAAATCAGGCATGGCTCAGCTCAGGATGCGACGGCGCCGGTCGTAGGCCGAGGGTCCGCTGGAGGACGGGGGCGAAGCCGACGGTGCCGGCTCGGGAGGAACCTCCAGACGCGCGGCTGCCGCACGAACCGAGCGCAGGAGGACGCCTTGGTCGCCACGCTCCCGGATGAGGTTTGACTCCAGGGAGGTCCGGATCTGCCGCGACCAGCGCTCAAGCTCACCTAACAGGTGGGAGCGCACCTCGGCCGGCGCGCAGGACAACCGGCAGAAGCGGGCCAGGGGATCGACGCCAAGGCCTGCCCGTATGAGGGCCGACTCAATCCCATGTCGGTTTCCCTTGGCACGGTCGAGATCCCTTTGAAGCTGGGCGGACAGAGCCCGCAGGCGATCCGCAAGAACTTCATTCATTCGAGAGGTCCAGCGCTCAGCCATGCCCGGAGACCACTCGATACGGCCAACCTCGAGAGCCGCGATCACGCTGTCATCGCCAGCGCGGAAGCGGTCCAGGAGGCTCTGCCAAGCGGCGTAGGTGGCGGGTGGATCCGGCGCGCTCAAGAGATCCTTCTCCTACGGACGAAACTCGTGGGCGGAAGCAGGTCCCAAGTGGGAAGTTGAGAGGCAAGAGGTGATTCAGGCACCTGGGATCTGGGTGCCAGGGCTGAAAAGGAGACCGTCTCCGGAGTCGAAGAATCACGATCCGGCGTAGCGGGCTGTGAGTCCATGGGAGGAAGCGGTCGGGACATATACAGGCTCCTTGTCTTCAGCTCAGAATGGCTCGCGCCTCCTCCGGACGGCGGAGGAGGTGCTGGTCGGAATGGATCGATTCGAGGACGTCGGCCATGGTATCGGCCTCCGCATCCGCTGTCGCCCAGGCGCGGCGCAGATCCACGAGCTCCGCGAGGCAGGCCCGGAGGATGCGCAACGAGCTCTCCCGCTCCGCTCTGATCTGTTGGCGGGCTTTGTCCCGGGCGGTCTCCTGGTTTTTTTTCGCCATGTAGAACAGGCCGCCGGCCACCGCCAGCAGTAGGAAGCCGAACAGCCAGCTCCCTTGAAGCAGGACCATAATCCCGAAGAGTACTCCGATGATTGCGAAGATGAAGGCGGCCCCCAGGCCTACACCCTGGATGGCTTGCTCCTGCTGGAGTCGATAACGGGACTCCATGCTCGCCACCAGCTCCACCTCATTGGCGCCATCCCGGCTCTTGCCGCTCCAGGGGCCGATCGCAAGATCAATCTCCGGGGGCACGGCGGCTCGGTCCCGCGCGACGAGGTCGCGATGGCCCATGAGGATCCACTCCTTGGAAACGGCGACGGCGTAGCGCTGGGTTGCCCGGCTTGCCTGTGATGCCTCCGGGTGCATGGCCGCGTTGGTGAGAAGAGCTGTGAAGGGCATCGTTTCGGCGAAGGCTTCATCTTCGGCTGCCATCCTGCGACTCGCGGCGTCTCGGTCCCCCTGCTCCTGCACGATGAGCTGCAGCAGGCGGTCTTCCTTGCGCAGCGGCAGCTCCTCGTCGTCGAAATGAGTCACCAGAGAGTCGAGGATCTCGTCGACCGCCGTCTCCAACTGGGGCGGAACAGGGATCTCGCCCTCGAAGAGCTTGTAAAAATAGTTGGCTACCTGGCCGTTGCGCTGTGCCTTGGCGAGAGCCGACTCCAGCCGTGGCCAAGTCGGGCTGTGCCGGCGCAAAGTCGGGAACTCGTCGGCCCCTACCCTGGGCGTGCGGGCGTCGAGAGCCTCGGCCCAGCGGCGGCGTTGCTCGTCGAGGAAGTTCCCGGTCTGTTCCAGCTCCTGGATCCAGCCC
Source organism: uncultured Thermoanaerobaculia bacterium (assembly GCA_964245465.1). Taxonomy (GTDB): domain Bacteria; phylum Acidobacteriota; class Thermoanaerobaculia; order Multivoradales; family UBA5704; genus DATARR01. The sequence goes on along the minus strand of CAXTNS010000170.1, from coordinate 8,753 downwards.
GAGCTGACTCGGAGGCAAACCTCCTGGGCCGTGCTCCCGAAGACGCCACTCGCCACGGCGTCGAGCATGACTATCACCTCACGGTCCAGCGCCTGCGGATTTTGGAGCAGGAAGTAGCGCCCGAGCCAATGCAGCAGGGTATGCGCGCGCTTCGCGCGCCGGCAGACCAGCGCGAAGAAGAGGGCCGTCTTGTTGCCGTCGCGATTCAGGGCTTCGCTAAGGGCGCGCTCGGCCAGGGGCTGGTTGTCGGCGATCCAGGCTGTGAGAGCGACCAGGGAAGGCGCGAGCCAGTAGCGCGGCGCCGCCAGCATGAGCTCTTCCGTAGCGGTACGCATGGTCTCCTGGCGGACGATCGCCACGTCCGTAGCCTGCAGGATTCCCGTCACCCGCCGGCGGACGTCGGAGTAGTGACCGAACCGCTGATCGAGCTCCTGCCTAACCTTGACCAGCCGGGTCTCGGCGAGTTGCAACTCGGTTCGAAGAGTGTCGGCGCTGACATAGGCGACGAACTCCTGGTAGAGCTGTTCCAGCCGGCTCCGGGTCTGCTCGCCTTGCTGAGAGACGACGAGGACCTGTTGGTTGACCCGGGCAACGTTGTCATTCACCACCTCGAGTCTTCGGATTACGGGTGAGAGGTCAACGGAAACAACATTGCTCATGCGGGACCTCCAATCCAGGCGACGACGCCATCCGCGCTCACAGCGCGGCAGCCGTCTGCATAGACCTCGATAAAAGCGTACGAAGGATGAAGGGCGATGGTACGAGCTCCCTCGAACGGAGCAGGCATGGGGCGGAACGTCTCATAATGCTCGACGATCTCTCCTCCCAGATCGCAGACATGGACTTGGTAAGGGGCTCCGAGATGGCAGGTGGACACAATCCCGAGCGGACGCTGGTCCAGGGAGAGGTCCGGGAACTCGCGGCCGATTTCTTCGAGGAGGGACTTCAGAGCTTCCCGGTCAGCCATATGGGTTCCGGCATCCAGGCGCCGGATGGCTTCGAGATACGCTGACGAGCGCTTGCGACGGAGGCGTGATTCGAGCTGAGCTCGGGTGATCGGGGAGCTTTGCGTTACCGAGGTTCCGGCCCGTGACTGGATGGAGGGTTGAGGGCTCTGGAGGAGGCGTCGTGTCATGGTTCGGGTCACCCCAGCGATGGTCTTTTCGATAGACACGACGGTCCGAAGGATTGTTTATGGAGAGCTGAGTGTCCTGGGGAGCTTCCGCGGGACCAGAGCCTGCCGGGCCAGCTCCGCCATCCTCGAGCCTTCCTTCGTGAAGTCCGGATCCCGCTTCAACATCTGGAAGACCATCTCCTTGAGATTCCGGTCCTCAGAGTCGAGCAACAGGCCGAAGAGCATGGCGCAGGCATTCTGCATGTCGGGGATCTGGACAGCATCTCTGGCCAGAGACTTGAGTAGCAATGCGAATTTTGCCTTGAAACTGCGGGCGATCAGGCCCGGGAATTCGTCTGTTCCCCTGAAGACGGTATCCAGAACCTCGCAGAGTCTTTCCATCGCACTGTCCTCGAACGAGGCGAAGAACAAGAGGTCATTGACGGAAACGGTCACCGTGGCCTTCCCCTCTTCCGCTTCGGTCAATGGCACAGAAGTCTTGTTTCTCTCCAGGAGGTCGGCTATCCCTCCGGTCCGCAGAAACAGGAGGGTGAAGAGCGGGAGCAGCTTTCCTTCGGCCCTCTCTCGGAGCCGGTGGTCCAGCTCTACCAGGACACGGATCGGGCTACCGGCGAGACAGAGGCCCACCAGGGCGAACTGGACGGCAGCGAGGGCGTGCAACTCCTCCTCGCCACTGAACATCACGGGCGTAGCGATCTTGAGGGCTTCCTGGATCCAATCCTCCTCGCGAACATGACCTTCCTCTCTCTCTCCAGACCTTCGCTGCTCCTCGTAAGCTCGAAGGAACTCGCGGTCGAGGCGGCTCACGTGGCCTGGACGGTCTCGAAGCCCCCGACCCAGCAGGTCGACCAACTCGCGGACAGCTAGGGCCAGGTCGAGGCGACCGATCTCCCGCAGAGCCACGGCGCCAGGCCAGACGTCCTTGCCGGAGCGCCATAGCGAGGTATATCGGAGCTGACGCATACAGAGCTCCCGATACTCCGGGTCCCGCCCACCAAATACTCCTTGCAGCATGCGGCCCAGAGCGGCTCTGTGCCGGTTAGGCGCATCCGGCTCCGACCACTGATGGAGCAGGGGAAAGATCACGTTCATTGGATCCACGCAACCGATCCGCCCTAATGCCCGAGCCGCAGTCTCCTGCACGGCGAAATCCCCATCCTCCGCGAGATGCCGAAGCAAAAGGACCATGGAGCTTGCCAGTGACCTCCCTGAATCTAAAAGAGCTTCCCAGAGCGCCGCGGGGTCGACCGAGTTCTGAAACTGGACCATATCCGTGCCTGGAGGGACACGCCTCACCCGGGCCCTGGCCCTCTCCAGGAGCTCCCGATTGACGATCAAGCTTTCGCCCTCTCGCGGCTCTCTGGCGAGGCGAAGCTCCCGACGGAGGTGGGCCGCGATCTCACGCCAGAGAAGATAGAACGGGTACCAAGGCACCCCGT
>CAXTNS010000170.1:0-6144 GCA_964245465.1 uncultured Thermoanaerobaculia bacterium | reverse complement strand
CAGAGGCTGGGCCAACAAGAGGGCTAGGACAAAAGCCCAGATCTCGGGATCCTTGGACAGTTCTGACACGAGCCAGGTCTCTCGGTTGCGCGCCCGACCAAGAGCCTCCTCCAGAGGAAGGTCTGTCGTCGCAACTTCCATCAAATAGAAGCGAACGAAGCGATCAATCCTCGGTACAGTGTAGAGCTCGTCCACAATCCGTGTGTCGTGCTCGACCACGACTCGGCTCACCTCGGCGCGGACTCCCCTCTCCAAGCCTAGACGCTCCGCACGACGATGGAGGTCCCGGAGAAGGAGGTCGCGCCCGGGTCCTCGGACCTCCCCCAAAATGCCCAAACTCCGGAGGCGTAGCTCCGAATCACCAGGAAGACGGGCGCGGTCGCTGGTCAGAATCAGGAGGGTGCCGCTCACCTCGAGTCGCTGCTGCAGGCGCCCAAGTTGGCTCGCGTCGAGCTCTCGGGATATGCGCAGGAGGCCTTCGTTCTGGGAGGTGAACGCATCGCGGAAGATCAGCAGTCGGCCGGCGCACCGCCCGCCTTTTTCGCTCAACCTGTCCAGGCTCACAGTTACGTCGTTGCCAAGGCCGGATGAATAGAGAACCTCGCTACAGCCGTCTTCTCTACTGATTCCAACCCGAGCGGCGAGGAGCAGAGCCAGCGCCCCCTTTCCAATCTCCTCCTCTCCCGTAATTACCAGTAGACGGCGTTCGAAAAGGATCTCCTCCAAGCGGCCGACCTCTCCATCATCGTACACGGCGTCGCAGACGAAGCTGGCTAGCTGTTGCTGATTCCATGGTTGGAAATGACTGGGAGAAAGCTCCTGAGGCCGCGAGCTCTCTCTGCCGACGATGCTAACCTAGTATATCTAGACTGTCTCCGCAACATTAAAATTCCAGCCCAGGATTTGCTCGACCCGGCCACCGAAGTTGCCAGGATCTACTACGACAGGATTCCCTTCTTGTACACCCAGGGGAGGTGGCGGCACGACGGGCTCCGGTCCCGGAGGTAAAACCGGCGTGGCGGGAGTGGCTGGAGGAGACTCTTGCGCTCCCATGGCCTACCCTTGCGCCAGTTCTGCCCGGAGCCAATCCGGGTCCTGGAGGCGGAGCAGGAGATCACGTTGCACCGCGGGCTGGACGGCCTGGACGAGGAGCGGCATCTGGGCCGCAAGGTGGCGGAAGCATGCGTCGATCGTCGCCGGGTCCGCCTCGCCTTGACGCGCCAGCTCTCCGGCCAGATGGAGCAGGCAGGCGTGGAGCCGGTTGCGGTCCGCTGGCTTCAGCGGCAGTGCCGCAAGTCGATCCAGGAGCCCGGTGAGGCCTGCAGCCGGTGCCGTTCCCAGGAGTACAGGTCCGGAGGAGGCTGCAAGGGTCTTCATCTCCTGTGAGACGTTCGTGGGGGCGCCGCCCCCCACGGCAGAGATCATGGCGATCTCGTCTCGCATCGAGATCAGTTCGCTCATCACGGTTCGCAGGGCCGGCGCGGTGTCCACTTTGTCGGCGATCTGCTCCAGCACCTTGGCCAGATTGCTGGTGGCACTGGTGCTGATGGCGCCCAGCCGCTGGATATTTCCGAGGGTATTGGCTTTCCAGGCTTGGAATTCCTCCCGCTGTGCCTGGAGTTGCTCGTTCTTGAGAGCGGTCTTCTGCAGTTCCTCATCAATCATCCGCTGCTCCCGCTCCCGCAAAAGGACTCGCGCAGCCTCGCCCACCTCGGCGGGAAGCTGTCTTGAGACCTGGATACCTTTGAGCTCAAGACCGAGCTCCTCGGCAAATCGCTGGAGAAAAGCCAGGCTCGGCACACGCCGACCGGACTCATCCTGGATCGCAGTGGAGAGAAGGTGATCCTCGAAATTGTAGGCGGAGGCTTGAACTTCGGACCAGTCCATGCGGGATGCCACGCGACCGAGCACTTCCCGGGTCTCCCGCTCCAGACGTCCAAGCGGATCGCTCTCCAGCTTCTCTACCAGGACCTGTGGATCGGTGATGCGAAAAGCCAGCGTGAGATTCAGGGCGAACGGTCCAACGTGATCGGCGCTCTTCAACGCCGGTATGTTCATCTTGTGGCGCAGGTTCTGGTCGCGCGTGACCGCATAGACCGCGACGCTGGAGCCTAGGCGGACCTTGTCGACGAGTCCCAACTTGTCATCGGGTCCCAGGATGGAATGAAGCCGAAGGCCGCCCCCACCGACTCTGCGGAAAACGACGAGATCATGGTCAGGAACCGGGTTGGCATCAAGAGCCGGCTTGACGAGCTTCTGTTCCAAAGTAAGGTTGGGCATGGTCACCTCTCCGGACTTTCCACCGAGAAACTGTTGCTCTGGTGGATGTCCCCCTCTGCGTAGCTCATCTGGTTCGCATGGACCGTTCCGATTCGGGGACCACGTTCATGGGGAGACACGGCTGGAGGAGGAGGTGGTGATGACTCAGGGCGCTCCTTGGAGCGGCTCTCGAACAGCCGACCGTCCGGGGTGCGCATGAATAGCGCGGGAGTCGCCCATTCCATCGAGTCGCGCCGGGACGTGCGAATTGCCATTCTTCCCTCGGTGACCGAAGTGTCTACCGGGTCTCCGGCGGCGATCCGGGAGTAGAGCGCGCCGGCGAAGGACAGCGCTGCGCTGTCGGTAATCGGGAACTGCATGGCGACCACAGCGGGCACCCCTTTGCGGACCAGGGCCGCGGCGACTCCACCGAATGGGCTCGCACCCTCGAAGCCCGCGGAGCGCGCCGTGTTACACGCATTTAAGACCACAAGGACCGGCATGGACGTACCCTTGATCGCGTCAGCCAGGAGCGACCCGCCGATCAGGTCGCAGTTTCCGTCCGCGGTTTCGAGAAGGAGGCTGCCCTCGGCGGTCGAGAGGTTCCACGCTCCATGCCCCATGAAGTGGAGCACATGAAAATGTCTCGATCGGAGCTTTTTACGGATTCCGTCCAGGGTTGCGTGCTCCAGGAAGTCGGGCTCGATCTCCCCTGGCCGGCCGCCGAGCGCCTTTTCAAGTCTCCGGCGTTCCTCCTCCAGGTCCAAGGCGCTGGCACCTCGTGGGCTGGCGAGGGCCACGAGAATTTGTAAGGGAGCTTGAAAGCTCGGCAGGGCGGAGGAGCGCGGGACCTCCAGGTAGCGCACGATCGGACTCAGCAGGTCCGATCCCAAGAACTCCTCTGTGTCTGGCCGGAAAATCAATTCCCAGGGCAGGACCGGGACCCAAGACATTCCGGAGGCACCGGGATCAAACCGGAGTTTGATCCGCAGGCCACGGTCGGCGCCCTCCGCTCGGCCGCGACTCTCGGCGTACAAGGCCCCGACACAACCGGAGAAGAGCGACTGATACAGCGCTGCTCCTATCTCCTTAGGTCCCCTTCCAGACTGCACTTCAACTCCCTGATTTAGCGCCGTTCCTATATCCCTCAGTCCCCTTCCGGACTGCACGTCAAGTCCCAGGGTGCCCAAGAGACTCGACAGCTCTTCCAGCGGAAAGGGCGGTTCGAAGAGGTCACTTCCTTGCCCCGCCGACGACTCCAGCACACGCTTGCGGTAGGCTCCCGGCCCATCCCGCTCAATGCTCACGACGAAGTCCTGATATTTCATGGATCACCCCTGCAAGGCGGTCCGCTGCTTCACGGACCACCAATGTTTGGCAAATTGATAAATTCCGCCTCCACAAAGGCAGTAGAACCACCCGGCGATCCACGCAACGGCGAAGCCGATTGCCATCCCCATGCAACCGAAGGAAGCTAGCCAGAACACTAGCTTGCGGCCCAACCTCCAAGATGCCGGTGCTCCCCAGAACAAAGCCCATGACACGTAGCCGAACTCGATGGATTGGCCCAAGGTTGATTCAGGAACGCTCTGCGCACTGAGAAGGAACGGGATCGCAGCGCCGGCCAGAAATATGGCCAGAGAGACAAGGATCTTGGTGTCTTTTGGAACAAACCTTCCGAGCGACGATGAGACGGGCTGAATAGGCCGGGGACTTGTCGGGGCCAGGGCCGTCGGCGGCGGTGACGCCATTGCAAAAATCTGCTCCGGAGCCGCGGACGTCGGAAGCTGTGGTTGGCTGGGCGCCGGTTGAACGACCTGCCGGCCTCTCCTGATGCACTCCTGACACCGATAACCGCCGCCAACCTCTTGGACCAGACATGTGCCACACCCAGCTCGCCCACAGGCAGCGCAGTTCCCCACCGGCTCCACGAGGGAATGCCAGTGGCACCTTTCACCGGCCTTGTCTTGCGCGATCATGTCTCCTCCCCAAGTTGGTTCAAGAAGAAAAGACACGCTGTTGGCAGGCTTGTGTAGTCGGGCAAGCAACCTCTCAGACGCGAGTCGGATTGCTAAGGGCCCGTCACAAGATAAACGCTCCATATACCGAATTTCCTCCCCTTGTAGAACCTGGGTCGCGAAATTCGGACATGAGACGGTTATTTCGTTGCGGGCCCTAAGTCACTACAGCGAGGAGAACGATGCTATGCAGCCGGCGATGTGCAGCCGAACCTGCCGGGATCGCGTAGCGCCAAGGGACAGAAAGGAGGGCACGGCGGGACGGGCGGTGGCGGCGGAGAAGGCCGTACCTGGATCAGACACCCTCGTCGATTGTAAGGCTAGTGGAGGCCGCGGTGGGGATGCTGGCCCTGGTGGTGCTCGCGGCAACGGTGGAGCCGGCGGCCGCGGTGGCGCGGGCGGCACTATCCTGCTCTTCACGTCCAGCAGAGCGGCTGCACCCGGTCTTCTCGACCTGATCTGTTCCGAAGGGGAGGGCGGCGATGGCGGCGAAAAGGGAGCAGGGGGTAACGGTGGCCCCGGCGGCAGTGGAAGTACTTGGTGCGGTGGCGGTGAGGGTGCCCTCGGTCCTCTTGGTGACCCTAGTGCTGGATTTTGGCAAATATCCCCAGCGGGATTCGAACCCGCGTCGCCGCCTTGAAAGAGAGGCAGTCTGGACTTCGGAGGACTTCAACGGACAAGCGCAACTGACTATAACAATTAGAGTTAGTCCATCAATGGCCTTCCTTGACTCCTAGAGTTCATGCCGGTATATTAGGCAAATATTAGGCATGAATTGGGGAGGAACGACCTCATGCCGAGGAAGATCAAGGACACGGATCTCAGCAACCGCACGACTCGGAATCGGCTGAAAGCTCAGCCCAAGCCCTATTGGCGCTTGGTTTCCCCTGGGCACCACATCGGGTATCGACGCCACCAGAAAACCGCCGGGTCCTGGATTGCTCGGGTCTATCTTGGTCCGGCAGAGGGATACCGAGAAGAGGTTCTCGGAGTCGCTGACGATCTGCTGTCCGCTGATGGAGTCAAGATCCTGGACTTCAGCCACGCTCAGGACCGAGCCCGGGTCTGGTTCGTCCAACAAATCCGCCGTAGCCAAGGGATCGAGGAAGGTCCTACGGAGCCCTATACGGTGGAACGCTGCATGGCTGACTACCTGGACTGGTACAGGGCACACAGGAAGGCTTACGAGACCACACGCTTGGCGATCGAGGCCCATATCCTCCCCTCCCTGGGAAAGCGGGAAGTGTCGGCTCTGGCAGCAGCAGTCATCAAGAAGTGGCTCCAAGATCTTGCAAACTCCCCCGCCCGTGTTCGTTCATCGATGGGAGCCTCGCCCAAGTTTCGCCAGATCGAGGGGCCTGAAGACCAGCGGAAGCGGAGGACTACAGCTAACCGGGTCCTCACGATCCTGAAAGCCGCTCTCAACATGGCCTATGAGGAGGGCCGCGTACCCTCGGATTCAGCTTGGCGAAGGGTGAAAGGATTCAAGGGAGTGGACTCCCCGAAGGTAGCCTACCTGGAGGCAGATGAGGCAGCGAAGTTGCTGGAAGCCTGCGAACCGGACTTCCGAGATCTGGTCAAGGGAGCCCTCCTCAGTGGATGCCGCTACGGAGAACTAATTGCCCTTAAGGTTGGGGACGTGAAGCCTGACCAGGAAGCTGTTCACATCCGCCAGAGCAAAAGCAGCAAACCGCGCTACGTCTATCTCAACGAAGACGGAGCGCGGTTCTTTACTAACCTCGCTACAGGAAGGCCAGAAAGCGAATGGCTCTTTCTAAAAGCTGATGGCAAGCCTTGGGGGCGATCTGAGCAGACGCGGCGGATGAAAACCGCCTGCCAGATGGCGGGCCTCAGCACAGATGTCTCA
>CAXTNS010000169.1:0-11433 GCA_964245465.1 uncultured Thermoanaerobaculia bacterium | reverse complement strand
ACCATGGATGGAGGGGCGGGGACGGTGCGCTTGACGGAGGGGGATGCCTGCCGCGGTAGAGTTCCCTCTATGAGGAAAGGCCGGCATTCCTGGAGAGATGAGACCCTTCCCGGGTTACCGTTTTGTGTTAGAATGGGGTTGAGCTTGATGGAGGAAGCGAAGCATGGTTCGCCTGACAGTCTCTCTCGATGAGAAGGTTCTGGAGGAAGCCCGGAGGAAGGCAGGCCAGCAGGGTACGTCTGTCCATGAGTTGGTCCGGAGCTATCTCGAGTCCTACGCTGGCGACCCGCCCTCGGGGCAGCGTCAGGCCATCCGTGAGCTGATCGATCTCTCGTTGCGGGTACGCAGTGGAAGCGGAGGAGTGCGGTGGACCCGAGACGAGCTTCATGACCGGTAGGGTCTTTCTCGACACCAACGTCTTGGTCTATCTCTACGATCAAGATGCTCCTGAGAAGCAGAGGAAGGCTAGAGCCGTCTTGGAAGGGAGCCTAGCGAATACCCATTTCGTGATAAGCACTCAGGTGCTTAAGGAGTTCTGGGTCACGGTTTCTCGGAAATTTTCCAAATTTCTGCCGGAAGACACCGCGTTTGCGGCTACCTGGAAATTGCGGGCCTTCTCTACAATTCAGGTGAACAGTGAGATGGTCTTCGAGGCCATCGTGATTGAGAAAAGATTCCGCCTGTCTTTCTGGGATGCTCTCATCATTCAGGCAGCCCTCGCCTCAGGTTGCTCGGTACTGTTGACGGAAGATCTCCAGCACGGGTTCCAAATTGATTCCCTTACTGTGGTGAATCCTTTTCGTTGAGCGGTATCCGAAATTACTGAGAGTGCTCTTGGGCTCTCTCACCGCTCCTTCACCTCCAACGTAACCCCCTCACACCGGAGTTCCATCGCCTCATGCTGATCCCGGGGACGCGGCACGGAACCACCATCCTTCGCCACGTCGTGCAGATTCCCCGTGACCTTCACCCCGTACTTCCCCGACTGGCCCATCTCATAAACATCGGCCAGGTTGACCGTGTTCGAGGCGGACTCTCCGGCCGGAATCTCCACGTAATCCTCCCGGCTCGGGTCGCCCCGCTTGAGCATGGGGCCCTGGTAGGGGAACTCGGTGCCGTTGGCGGTCACGGTGAAGAGCGTCCCCCTCCATCCCTCCAGAGGCGTGTTCCAGCGCAGGACCCAGAGCGGGGCGGCCGTGCGGTTGGCGAGGGTGAAACGGAGGCTGGTGGGGCTGGCCGCTACGGTCTCGATCCGGCATTCCAGGGGCTGGGAGGGCACGGCGGCTTGGGTGCAGTAAGTGGAGGAGACGGCCAGGAGCGCGAGGAGGAGGAACCGGTTCATCCCGGGAGTGTATCTGAGACGGGGACGGCGAGGGGCGCGGACGGGCCGCACCCCTCGTGGAGAGCGCTTCAGGGCCGGGTCTCGGCGAAGTACTCGTGGCTGTCCGCGTTGGCGATGGCGCGGCTCGGGTTGCTGTTCGCCAGACTCTGGCAGGCGGATGTGCCGTAGGCGTAGTCCTGCGTGCCGGCCACCACGGTGAAGTACCGGCCTTGGAGTCGATGCCCAGGGAGGGCGCGGCCCAGAAGGCGTTGCACAGGTGCACCCGGTACGGCTGGTTGGCGAAGACATAGGCGTAGGAGCTGTCCGTGCAGTCGCAATAGAAGGTGAAGCGCTGGTTGACGAAGGCGCTGTTGATGTTGTTGTAGTGGCTCTGCACCGTCGAGTAGCGCGACGAAGTGTAGGCGCCGAACCAGGTCCGGTAGGCCGAGTCGGTCGACGGCGAGGACGCCGAAGCGAGCCAGTTCTTGGCCTTGAGGGAGATCGACTGGGCGTTGGAGAGCGCCGTCACGAGCGAGCTCTGGCGGCTGGTGGAGCAGCTCACGTAGCTCGGCGTCTGGTACTTGGTCGGGACGGAGGGCCGGACGGCCTCTTCGATCATGGCCAGGTTCTCGATGGCCTCGATGGCCCGCTCGTTGCGCTCGACGCCCACGAAAACGACGTTGGACTCGATCTCGCGCAGGCCGGCGAGACCGGCGACCTTGGCGGCGCCGTCCGCCCGCAGCGCGTCCTGGACGCTGGCGCGGTAGCGGATCGTGTACTCGCCCGTGCGCGACATGTCATAGGCGCCCGACAGCTCGACATCGGCCGCGACCGAGCCGGCGGCCGGGATGCGGACGTAGTCCTCGGCCTGGGGGAGGCCCCGCTTGTAGAGGCGGCCGGTGTACTCGACGGCCTGGCCGTCCCGGCGCACGTCGAAGACGTTCCCTTCGATGCCGTAGAGGGCGGTCTGCCAACGGAGGAGGTAGAGGTCCTCTTGGGTGCGGTTTTGGTACGTGACCTTGAGCATCACGGCGTCGGCCGCGCCCACGTGGTTGCCATAGGACTCGATCGTCGTTGTGAGCCCACGGGTCCCCGTGGGCAGGGCGGAGGCCGTGGACGCGAAGGCGAGGCAAGCAATTGCTGCAACCGCGAGGACCAGCTTCACTCCATTCAACTTCAAGCGCATGACTCCTCCAGCGAAGGCCTCGGACGGCCGCATTCATTGCGGGAGCCGGGCCGGATCACCCAATGGGAGAGAGGGGAGAAGGAACAGGCCTACGACTGATTGAGTGCTTCCGGAGGCGGGAAGCGAGCCGGGCGCTCCGTTCGGGGGCCGGGCAGGATAGCATTGGGACCGGGAACACGCCGTCCATGAAAACTCCTACCCTCGACGAGCTCGTGCTGCTGCCCGAGCCCTTGGCTCTCCAGCGTCACTTCGACGCCCGGAACTATCGCGTCTTCCGCTGGCTCGTGATCGCGGTGGTGCTGCTCAGCCTGGCGGGGGTCGCCGGCATGGGCGAGAAGGGCCATACTTTCGGGCTGATCCTCTTCACGGCCAACGTCCTGTTCTGTGCCGTGCTGTTCGTGCTGCGGGACCGGGAGGTCTTCGCCCGCAACTTCCGCCAGATCCTGCTGGTCTTCCTCTTCGTCCAGATCCTGGTGCTGAAGTTCACCACCGTCTATATGAAGGGTGGCGACGAGCTCCCGCTGTTCCTCATGATGGCCCTCTTCCTGCTCGTCTTCCGTCTCCGGCTGGCCGAGCACTTCATGCTGTACACGACGTTCTGGGGAGCGGCGGTTTTTCCCCTGGCCTGGGTGGGGGTGGCCCGGCCCGTTTCGGCGGCGGCGGCGGATCCGGGCGGAGTCATCACGATCTCCGTCAACGCCGCGATCTGGCTGGCCGTATCCGTGGGCTTCACGCAGATCAGCCAGCGGCGTTTCCTCTCGATCTGGCGCCGGGAGCACGCCCGCCAGCGTGAGCGGCTACGGATGCGCGAGGAGATCGAGTACGCGCGCAAGATCCAGCTCAGCATGCTTCCCCAGAGGGGACCCGAGGTGGACTGGCTGGACCTCGCGGCGGCGTCGCTGCCCGCGACCGAGGTCGGCGGCGACTATTACGAGTACTTCCCGATCAGCGGGTCCCAACTGGTCCTGGTGATCGGCGACGTGGCCGGCCATGGTCTCGCGAGCGGCCTGCTGCTCTCCGGCGTGCGGAGCTGCCTCTATCTCCTCGAGGAGTACCTCGCCGCACCGGTCGAGATCCTGGAACGGCTGAACCACATGGTCCGGCGGACCACGGACAAGCGGACCTACATGACCCTGCTCTTCGCCGTGCTGGACCGGGAGGAGGACACCTTGACGGTGGTGAGCGCCGGGCACCCGCCCGTGCTCCACTACGGCGTCCTCCCCAGGAGCTTCGACGAGGTGGGCCGTGGGGCGCCGCCGCTCGGCACGTTCCTGGAGGCGCGCTATGAGCCGGAGCGGCGATCCATAGTCTCAGGTGACCTGCTGGTCTTCTACACCGACGGCCTGGTGGAGGCCCGCAACGCCCGTGACCAGGAGTACGGGGACGAGCGCCTGAAGCGCGCCGTGGCCCGCGCCGCCGCCAGCCGCACGGCCCGCGAAGTCCGCGACGCCGTCCTGGGCGACCTGTCGAACTTCAAGGGCGACGAGGAGCAGGCGGACGACATAACGCTGGTAGTGATGCGGTTGCGGTAGGGCTAAGGATTCACCTGGATGCCAAACGGTCCGCGACAGCCTGGAGCAGCTCTGTCCCAATGGGCACGCTGGTAGGAGCCGGGAAACCAGAGGGAGAGCCCGCTGGCCCGAACAGCGCGATCCCCAGGAGATTCTGGGCTGGATCGTGACGCAGGAAATAGCAGATCCCGTCAAATCCTGAACGGACGAAGGCCGCCGCCCAGTCCTGGGTCTTGCTGTAGTCCGGGCTGGAATGAATTTCGGCCGTGATGCCCCAGACTCGCGCCTTTTCCGAGGTACAGTCGGCGAGGGAAAGAGTCCGCTCAAGCTGGACTCTCGCGAGACTCCGGATCTGGATTTCCGTCTTGGGGACTGCTGCGGAGAAATCCTTGAATACCTCCAGAAAACAGCCTTCAGGCTGTTCGGCGAAGTAACACGTCCCCATTCCTTCCGGCTCGCGAAGGTCGAACCGGCTGTATCCGCTCTGCGAGAACCACCAGGGACTGAAACGGGCAAGGTGGATCCGGAAGAGCGGAAATCCGCTTGAAGATCGCGGCGAGGGAACCGCCGGAGGTCAGCCGGAGGAGAGGAGAGAGGGCTCAGGAAGATCTCAGTGGGATAGTCTGTCTGCGCTGCGCCGGGCGGCTGCCAGGAGAAGCTCCGGCTCACGCCGGGTCCGCATCCAGGCTGCCGGAGTCTCCCCTTTCAGCAGATCCTGAGGACTGACGAACCAGGAGGCGATGGTGTACGGGGTTTCGACCACTCCCGAGAAGATCCGGATGACCTGTGCCACCTCGGGGTAGGGGCGGCCGTTCGGACCGAACTGGAAACCGGGGTAGAGCTTGCGTCCTCCCGAACCGTCGACCGCTAGGATGCGCTCCCTTTTCGCGAGATCGCTGACGGCCTGGCGGCTGCTCACCTTGAGGACGGCCTGGGCCTGCTCGACGTCGAACAAGGGGGCCAGGACCTTGCCCCAGAACGCTTCCGCCGCTGCCAGCAGGGCGGCTCGCCTGCCCAAGGCCTGGGGGTCCTGGAGGTCTGGAGCGTCGTCGGGAAGCGCAAGCTCCTCCAGGGTCTCTTCGAAGGCCTTGGCGGCGGCGGCGGCGTGAGCACGTGTCATGGGCACAGTCTGTCCCGTCAAGACTGTCAAGTCAAGACCGTCAAGTCCTTGTCCCTCCGCCCGGGAAACCGTTATCGTTACAGCCCTTTCCACAGGAGATTCGACTTGAAAGCCTGCCCGGTCAATCCCTTGATTCAGATGATGCTCGCCGTTGCCTTCACCTGTGGCGTCCTGGTGGCCCAGGAGCCAGTGTCGCCTCCAGAGACTGCTCCGGCCGCTCCGGCGATGGAGGACTCCGGCGCTTGGGCTCCGGACCGGCCGGAGCCGGGGAGCGTCGAGAAGATCAAGGAGTACACGACGGCCCCCGAGTTCCTCGCCGAGTCCGTGGCGTACGTGCCGGACTCGAACACGGTGCCTTCGCCCACGAAAGTGCTGGGGCGCATCGTGGGGACTCCGGACGAGCTGTCCCGCGTGGCCGACGTCCATGGCTACTTCCGCCGGCTGGACGAGGCGAGCGACCGGGTGCAGGTGCAGGTCATCGGCACGTCGGAGGAGGGGCGGGAGATCCTGCTCGCCGTGATCTCCGATCCGGAGAACCTCGCGGATCTCAACCGCTACCGGGACGTCACGGCCCGCCTCGCCGATCCCCGGAAGACCTCCCGCGAGGAGGCCCGCCGGCTCTCCGAGGAAGGCAAGGTGCTGTACTGGCTGGCCGGAGGGCTCCATTCGACGGAGACCGGCAGCCCGGAAATGCTGATGGAGCTGGCCTACCGGCTGGCGGTCTCGGAGAAGCCGGAGATCCAGGCGATCCGCAAGAACGCCCTCGTCATGATCACTCCCATCCAGGAGCCGGACGGCCGGGACCGCCAGGTGGACTGGTACTACCGCCACTTGCGCGGCAAGAAGATGCCGTGGGAAGAGCTGGCCGAGTTCGATTCCCCCCCGTACTGGGGCCACTACGTCTTCCACGACAACAACCGCGACGGCATGCAGGTCACCCAGGCGCTCACCCGCGCCATCCACGAGACCTACTACGCCTGGCACCCGCAGGTGATGCACGACCTCCACGAGTCGGTGCCCCTGCTCTACATCATGACCGGCTACGGACCTTATAACCAGGCCATCGATCCGGTGACGATCAGCGAGTGGACCCAACTCGGCCACCACGAGGTGGGCGCCCTGGCCGCTCAAGGGCTGCCGGGCGTGTGGACGTGGGGGTTCTTCGACGGCTGGTGGCCCGGCTACCTCAACTCGGTGGCCAATACCCATCACTCCGTGGGCCGGTTCTATGAGACGTTCGGCAACGGCTCGGCCGGCACGTTCGACCGCGACCTCTCCCAGGCCCGCTTCGCGGGCAAGCCGGTGACGGACGTGCAGTGGTACCGCCCCTGGCCGCCGGCCAAGAAGCTCCGCTGGTCGCTGCGCAACAACACCAACTACATGGAGGCCGGGGTGCTCGCGGCCCTTCAATATGCAGCCCTGCACCGGCAGGAGCTGCTGGAGAATGTCTGGACCAAGGCCGAGCGGTCGCTGACCAAAGGGCGGACGGAGGCTCCCTACGCCTGGATGTTCCCGCCGGACCAGCGCGACCCGGCCCGCCTCGCCTACCTCGTCAACCAGCTCCGCCAGCAGCGCGTCGAGGTGCATCGCCTGACGGCGGAGGCGAAGCTCGGAGGCAAGACCTTCCCGGCCGGCACGTACGCCGTGCGCATGGACCAGCCGTACCGGAACCTGGCGATCAATCTCCTGGAGGAGCAGAAGTTCCCGGCCGACGAGCCGAACCCGCCGTACGACGACGTGGCCTGGACGTGGCCGCTCCTCTACGGTGTAACCGGGGAGCGGGTGGCGGATAAAAAGGTTTTTGACGCGGCCATGGAGCCGGTGACGGCGGACGTGGTCCCGGCCGGTACGGTGGAGGGCGCGGGAGAGGTCTTCCTGCTGCGCGACACGGGCCAGACGAGCCTGCTGGAGGCCCGGGTGGTCCTGGGCACGAACCAGGTGGACGCGGCCGAGGCGGCGTTTGCAGCGGGGGCCGGCGGCGTCTCCTATCCCGCGGGGAGCTGGATCGTCCAGGCGCCGCGCGAGGCGGTGGAAGAGGTGGCGCGCCGCACGGGCCTCTCTTTCACGGCCGCGGCCACGATGCCGGACGTGAGGCGGCATCTGGTGGACCTGCCCCGCCTGGCCTTGCTCCACACCTGGATCGACACCCAGGACGCCGGCTGGGCGCGCTATACGCTCGACCGCGGCAAGATCCCCTACACGCTGATCAACGACGACGACCTGAAGCGCGGGGACCTCGCCGGCCGCTTCGACGTCATCCTGTTCCCCAGCACCCGGGCCGGCTTCAAGGATCTGGTGCATGGGATCGACCCCAGGCACGGGCCGCTCGCCTACACGCAGACGCCCGAGTTCCCCAGCCAGGGGATCCCCGACGCGTCGGAGGACATCACCGGCGGCATGGGGTTCCAGGGGCTGATGAACCTCCAGCGGTTCATTGAGGACGGCGGCGTGCTGATCGCAGCCGGCGCCTCCGGGACGCTGCCGGTCGAAGGTGGGCTCGTGCGCAACGTCGATCGCGTGCCGCCGGGCGGGTTCAACACTCCGGGCTCGGAGCTGCGCGCCAAGGTGGTGCGGCCGGAGCACCCGATCGCCTACGGCTATGAGGAGCTGACCAGCGTGTTCCGGGGCAACGGGCCGATCTTCGACGTGCCGAAGCTGGAGCGGTCACGGGTGGTAGTACAGTTCGGTACCAAGAAGCCTGAGGGGGAAGAAGAGGAGAAGAAGAGCGCTGGGATCGAGGAGGAGGATCTGGACACTCCGGCTCCAGCCAATTCCCCGGACAATAAGGGCAAGGAGAAGGAGGCCAAGGGACCGCTCGTGCTCTCGGGCTTCGTGCGCGGCGAGAACGAGGTGGACGGCAAGCCGGCCATCCTCGACGTGCCGGCGGGCAAGGGACGGGTGATCCTGTTCGCCTTCAATCCCCTGCACCGGTATCTGAACCTGTCGGATTTCCGGTTCGTCTACAACGCCATCCTGAACTGGAACGACCTGCCGGCGGCGAGCGGCGAGTGAGCGAGCCCGAGGACTACCTGGACGAGGCTCCGTCGCAGGCACCGCCGGAGTCTCCCCAGGCACAGCGCTCACGCGGCGGGGCGGCCATGGTCTTCGCCGGCATCTTTCTCAGCCGCATCATGGGCTTCGTGCGCGAGGGCGCCTTCGCCCGCTATTTTGGTGTGGGACCCCATCAGGACGCGCTGACGGCGGCCATGCGGGTGCCGAACGTGCTGCAGAACCTGCTCGGCGAGGGCGTCCTGTCAGCTTCCTTCATCCCCATCTACAGCGGCTTGCTGGCCGAGGGCAGGGAGAAGGAGGCCGGCCGCTTCGCCGGGGCCATTTTCGGTTTGATGTTGGCGGCGGCGGCCGGCTTCGCGTTGCTCGGCGTCCTGCTGGCCAAGCCGATCGTCGTGCTCCTCGCGCCGGGCTTCCTCGGCGATGCCGCGAAGGTGGCGGCGGGAACGATGACGGTGGACCGCTTCGCCCTCACTGTGGCCGGCGTACGCATCCTGTTTCCCATGGCTGGTTTTCTGGTGTTGTCGGTGTGGGCACTGGCAATCCTCAACAGCCACCGCCGGTTCTTCCTGCCGTATGTGGCGCCGGTGCTGTGGAACTCGGCGATGATCGCCGCGCTCATCTATGGCGCCCGGCAGCTTGCCGGGGTGACCCAGGGCACGGCAGCCCAGGTCCATCTCTTCTACGCCGCCTGTTGGGGCGGCTTCTCGGGCGGCCTTCTGCAGTTCCTGGTGCAGCTTCCAGTCGTCATGCGGGTCACCCGGGGCTTCCGCCTGTCGTTCTCCACCCAGGTGCCCGGGGTACGGCAGGCGCTCGCAGCTTGGTGGCCGGCGGTGGCGGGGCGAGGCGTCGTACAACTCGCCGGCTACGTCGACCTGTTCCTCGCCACCCAACTCGCCACGGGCGCGACTTCGGCGGACCGTTTCGCCCAGATGTTTTACCTGTTACCCATCAGCCTGTTCGGCCTGTCGATCGCAGCTTCCGAGCTGCCGGAGATGTCCCGCCTGCGGGGCGAAGGGGCAGCCCCCGCCCTGCTGGCGCGGGTGCGGCGGGCGCTGCGGTACGTGGCGTTCCTCAACGTCCCCACGGTCGTGGGCTATCTCGTCTTCGGCTATCTGGTCATCGGCCTCTACCGCCGGGGGAATTTCGGCGTGGCGGACAACTGGCTGGTCTACTTGGTGCTCTGCGGCTATACGACGGGCATCCTCGCCACCACCACGTCGCGGCTGCTCCAGAACACCTTCTACGCCCTGGGCGACACCCGTTCGCCCGCCCGCATCGCAGCCATCCGGGTCGGGACCTCAGCGCTGGTGGCGATCCCCCTGATGCTCTGGCTGGACCGCTACCCGCTCTCGGCGCTCGTGGGGCCGCTGCCGGGCCCGGCTCTCCGGCTGGGGTCCATGGGGATTGCGCTCGCCTCGGGAGTGGGCGCCTGGATGGAGCTCTACCAACTCCGGCGAGCCCTGCGGCGCCGGCTTCCCGACTTCGATCTGCCCTGGCGGGAAGACCTCCGCATGGTGCTCCTGGCCCTCGCCGCCACCGTCCCCGGAGCCCTGGCCTGGTGGCTCCTGCCGCCTCTTCCGCCTCTCCTCAAGGCCGCAGTGGTGCTGGGGGTGTACGGCCTCGTCTATCTCCTGGCCGCCCGTCTGGCCGGAGTCGAGGAGGTGGAGGCGTTCGTGGGAGGGCTGCGGCGTCGTCTGGGGCGCCGGTCACGGACCTGAATGGTCCAAAAATTGCTAGATCTTCCTGGCGTCACCATCGCGATTCACCTTCAGAAGCACCTCTTCGCCGCGCTAGCCAAGGGGGATCTGGAGTCGCAGAGACCCGATGGAGTTTCTTTTTTTCATTCTCTGATCCAGGAGTTACCAAGGGGGCCGAGGCACGGATCCGGATGTCTGATGTTCGGGGTGGAGCGAGCGGCTGGAAATCGCGATGGTCCTACTGGCTGCGGCGAGTCCGGCGAGGCTCCGGGGAGGAGCGTCTCGACCTCGTCACGCTCGGCCAGGAGCTGGAACAGGCCAACCGCCGTGCCGTCGACATCCTGGAGAGCATCAACGACGCCTTCTTCTCCCTCGACCGGGAGTGGCGCTTCACCTATGCCAACCGCGTCTTCACGCGACTGGTCAACCAGCGGACCGAGGATCTGATCGGCAAGGTTTTCTGGGAAGCGTATCCCCAGATGATCGGTACGCCCTACGAGGAGCACTATCGGCGAGCCGTCCGCGAGCGGGTGCCGGTCCGCTTCAGAGCTCAGGGGTCCATGTCCGGCTGGTGGTACGAGGTCTACGCTTACCCTTCCGAGGCCGGCTTGTCCGTCTTTTCCACCAACGTCGACGAGCAGATGACGGCACAGAGGGAAAAAGAGCGGCATCTCGCCCAGATCCAGTCGCTTGCCCGCGCCGCCCAGGTGGCGGGGGCCGAGGCTGAAGAGGCCAACCGGATGAAAGACCAGTTCCTCGCCACCCTCTCCCATGAGCTGCGCACGCCCTTGAACGCCATCCTCGGCTGGGCCCAGATCCTGCGCACCGGCCGGCTCGACCCCGAGGGCACGGCCCGCGGCCTCGATGCCATCGAGCGGAGCTCCCGGGCGCAGGCGCAGCTCATCGGCGATCTGCTCGACATCTCCCGCATCACCTCCGGCAAGCTGCGCCTCGAAATGCAGCCCGTCGACCTCATGGAAGTCGTCGAGGCGGCGCTCTCCACGGTGCAGCCGGCGGCCGAGGCCCGAGGCGTTTCCATCGAACGCTCCCTCGACCTGCGGGCGGGACTGGTGACGGGAGACCCGGCCCGCCTCCAGCAGGTGATCTGGAACCTGCTCTCCAACGCCGTCAAGTTCACTCCCAAGGGCGGCTGGGTGGAGATCCGGCTTGCCGCTCTGCAAGGCTACGCCGAGATCCAGGTGCGCGACACGGGGCAGGGGATCGCGCCGGAGCTCCTGCACCACGTCTTCGACCTCTTCCGCCAGGACGACGGCTCCTCGACCCCGCGCCAGGGCGGCCTGGGCCTGGGGCTCTCCATCGTCCGCGAGCTGGTCGAGCTGCAAGGCGGCACCGTCCGGGCCGAGAGCCCCGGCCCCGGACAGGGCGCCACCTTCACCGTCCTCCTGCCTCTCGCCGCCGCCCGGTCTCTGGAGGAGACTCCCGCCGAGCCCTTCGCTCCCGCGCGGGAGGAAGGCCCCCGCCCGCCCCTCGCCCGCCTGCGCCACCTTGCCGTGGCCGACGCCCCGGGCCCCCGGGAGGTCCTTGCCGCGCGGCGCTCCTTGCGGGGAGCCGCGGTGGGCACCGCC
>CAXTNS010000168.1:9679-11486 GCA_964245465.1 uncultured Thermoanaerobaculia bacterium | reverse complement strand
GATTCTACCTTGAGGCTCCCCAAACGCCGGCTTGTAGCGTATACTTGCGTTGAACAGTCGTTGTGAGGAGAGGATTTACATGGCTTTCAGGAACCAGCACGTTGTCCCCCATGGGGACAAGTGGGCGATAAAGAGTGAAGGAAGCGAACGGTTCACCTCCGTTTTCGATACCAAACAGGAGGCTATCGACAACGCTCGGGAGATCGCCCGTCGCTCAGGCACCGAGCTTCTGGTTCACGGCCGTAGCGGGCAGGTCTTCCGTAGCGTGGACTCACCGGGTCGTCTCAGCGAGCAGATGATCCGGGAAGTGGTGCGTGAGTTTGTGCAGTCTTCTTCAAAAAGGCAGGCTCGCTAGCAGCCCCTCGGTCCCTCACCGCCTCCAGTCTCCATGGCGCAAGCTCGCGGACGCTACGAGCAGAACGTTTTCATCAACTGTCCCTTCGACGGGCAGTACGAGCCCCTGTTCCAAGCCGCTGTTTTCGCTGTCCAACTAGCCGGCTTCACCCCAAGATGCGCTCTCGAAACGAGCAACGCTGGCCAGTTCCGGCTCGCAAAGATCATGGACATCATCTCCGAATGCCGGTATGGAATTCACGATATCTCCCGGACCGAAATGGGCTCCAACAGGCTGCCGCGATTCAACATGCCTCTTGAGCTTGGGCTCGATCTCGGCTCCAAGCGATATGGAACAGGCCGGCTCAAAGACAAGCGGCTTTTGGTAATGGATCGGAAAAGACACCGCTATCAGAAGTTCATCTCTGATATCGCGGGGCAGGACATCGAGAGCCACTCCAATAGCAGGAATCAACTTATCCGGAGTATCCGCGACTGGCTCTCGACGGAAACCAGAGCTCCCACGATTCCAGGAGGGTCTTACATCTCGATGAGGTACCGCGCTTTTCAGAAGGTCCTACCGGACCTTTGCAAGAGTATGCGCCTGTCTTTAGGGCAACTGACGTTCGGAGATCTATCTCGCCTGATCCGGATCTGGCTCGAAGAGAACGAGACCTGATCTGCCTTACTCCTTCGCCCGAAACGAAACCGGGATGACATGGTAAACGGCCATCGGGCGACCCTTGAATCTCGCCGGCTCGAAGGCCAAGCTCCGGACCGCGACCACGGCGGCTTCGTTGAGTCCGAAAGGCAGGCCCTTGAGGATTCTGGGACTGCGAACGCAACCTTCCGAATCGACCACGACCTCCACGATGATCGTGCCTTGGAGACCCGCTCTACGGGCCGGCTCCGTTCTCCGTGCCGTCACCTTGCCGAGCATCTGGGGGTATCCGGACCCCAACGACCGCAAGGGTTCCCCCGTCTCTGGCAGTTCTTCTGAAAAGTAGGCGCGGGACCTACAAAGGAGCAGCCGGGCCGCCTTGCTGTCCGGTCCTTTCAAGGCCGGACGCGCGGCCTTGATCGCACTCCCCAGAACCTTCCTCTCCACGGGGCCGGGCTGCCAGGAGGGCTCCGCCTCCATGATCCGCCGGAGTTCCCCAGCCGCTTCCTTGAACCGGCCCCGGGATGCCCACTCACTGATCTGCTCGAAGCGGTTCGCCTGGGTCAGGGCGGGCCCGCTCAGGATGAGGAACAGAGCGAAGAGGAGGACGGCAGAACGAAAGCGCATGGGCACCTCCCTCTGGATCAGATCGAGGAGAGGCGCCTTTGGTTCCCGGATCGGCTTTTACCTTGAAATCCTATCGCCTGCCGCTCAATTTTCAAGGATAAAGGCTACTCCATCCCCTGCAACGGCCGCACGCTCAACCCGTGGGACGCGACGCGCATCCCCGGCGGCAGCAGCGGCGGCAGCGCG
>CAXTNS010000168.1:5449-9669 GCA_964245465.1 uncultured Thermoanaerobaculia bacterium | reverse complement strand
ACCCGGCCTTCCGGATCGCCGCGATCCCCTCCGCCGCCGCCATGGCTCCGGAGAGGGTGGTGATGCAGGGAATGTCGTACTTGAGCGCCGTGCGGCGGATGGCTCCGTCGTCCTCGTGCGA
This sequence comes from uncultured Thermoanaerobaculia bacterium, assembly GCA_964245465.1. GTDB lineage: Bacteria > Acidobacteriota > Thermoanaerobaculia > Multivoradales > UBA5704 > DATARR01. Next base: position 9,548 of record CAXTNS010000168.1, on the reverse strand, counting down.
TTCGCGGCCCAGGGGAGTATTGATCACGAGGGCGATCTCGCCGTTGATCAGGTGGTCGACCACGTGGGGACGGGCTTCGTGGACCTTGAGGACCGTGCGGACCGTCAGGCCTTGGCCGCGGAGGTAGTCGGCCGTGCCGGCGGTCGCGGCCAGCTCGAAGCCGAGGTCCGCGAGGCGGCGCGCCACGGGCAGCAGGCCGGGCTTGTCGCGGTCGTGGACGGAGAGGAAGGCCGTGCCTTCGAGCGGCAACTCGTGGCCCGCCCCCAGCCAGGCCTTGGCGAAGGCGTTGCCGAAGGAGGTGGCGCTCTCCCCCATCACCTCGCCCGTGGACTTCATCTCGGGACCCAGGACGGGATCGACTCCGGGGAAGCGGCGGAAGGGGAAGACCGGCGCCTTGACGAAGATGCCCGGCACCTTCGGCTCCTTGGTGAAGCCCAGCTCCTCCAGCGTCTTCCCCGCCATGGCCGCCACCGCGATCTTGACCAGGGGAACGCCCACAGCTTTGGCGATGAAGGGCACGGTGCGGGAAGCGCGCGGGTTCACCTCCAGGACGTAGATCCGGCCGTCCTTCAGGGCGAACTGCACGTTCATCAGGCCCACCACTCCCAGGCGCAACGCCAAGCGCCGGGCGATGTCGCGCATGCGGTCCTGAGCCTCCTGCGAGACCTTGTAGGGCGGCAGCACGGCCACCGAGTCGCCCGAGTGGATGCCCGCTTCCTCAATGTGCTGGAGGACGCCTGCCACCACGGCGCTCCGGCCGTCGGACAGGAGATCGAGATCGACCTCGAAGGCGTCTTCCAAGAAGCGGTCGAGCAGCACCGGGTGGCCCGGCGAGACGTCCGCCGCCTCCTGCATGTAGCGCTCGAGGGTGGACTCGTCGTAGACGACGGCCATGGCCCGGCCGCCCAGCACGTAGCTCGGCCGCACGATCATGGGAAAGCCGATCCGCCGCGCCACCTCCAGGGCCTCGTCGAATGACGTGGCCGTGCCGTTCTCCGGCTGCAGGATCCCCTCTTCCGCCAGCAGGGCGCCGAAGCGGCGCCGGTCTTCCGCGAGATCGATGGCGTCCGGCGAGGTGCCCCAGATGGGCACGCCCGCCGCGGCCAGTCCCCGCGCGAGCTTCAGGGGCGTCTGGCCGCCGAGCTGAACGATGACGCCCTCGGGCTTCTCGCGGGCTAGGATGGCCAGCACGTGCTCCAGCGTCAGCGGCTCGAAGTAGAGGCGGTCCGAGGTGTCGTAGTCGGTCGAGACGGTCTCGGGGTTGCAGTTGACCATCACCGTCTCGAAGCCCATGTCGCGCAGGACGAAGGCGGCGTGCACGCAGCAGTAGTCGAACTCGATCCCCTGGCCGATGCGGTTGGGGCCGGAGCCCAGGATGACCACCTTCCGCCGGTCGTCCGGCTCGCTCTCGTCCTCCTGCCCCCAGGTCGAGTAGAGGTAGGGGGTCGTGGCCGGGAACTCGGCGGCGCAGGTGTCCACCCGCTTGTAGACCCGTTCGAGGCCCATCCGGGCGCGGGCGGCGGCAAGGTCCTTCTCCGGGCAGCTCAGGAGCCCGGCGATGCGAGCGTCCGTGAGGCCGAAGGATTTGGCTTTCCGGAGCAGCGCCTTGGGGGCCGAGGGCAGGTCCCAGCAAGCCAGCTCGGCTTCCAGCTCCACGATCTCCGCGATCTCTCGCAGGAACCAGGGATCGATGTGCGAGGCCTCCGAGACCTCTTCCGGCGTCCAGCCCTGGCGCAGGGCGGCGAACACGGCGAACAGGCGCTCCCAGTTGGGGGTCGCGAGGCGCCGCCGCAGGCGCACGGGGTCGGACATCCGCCGCTCGCGCGAGGCCGCGCCATCCAGCTCCAGGGCGGAGAGCCCTTTCATCAGGGCCTCCTTGAAGGTGGCGCCCATGGCCATGACCTCGCCCACGGACTTCATGGAGGTGCCGAGGGTCGTGGAGGTGTCCGGGAACTTCTCGAAGGCCCAGCGGGGGATCTTCACCACCGTGTAGTCGAGCGTCGGCTCGAAGGCCGCGAAGGTCTTGCCCGTGATGTCGTTGGGGATCTCGTCGAGCGTGTAGCCCACGGCCAGGAGCGCCGCGATCTTGGCGATGGGAAAGCCGGTCGCCTTGGACGCCAGGGCCGAGCTGCGCGACACGCGAGGGTTCATCTCGATCACCACCTGCTCGCCTGTCTTCGGATCCACGGCGAACTGGATGTTCGACCCGCCGGTCGCCACACCCACGCGCCGGATCACCTTGAAAGCGTCGTCGCGCATGGACTGGTACTCGCGGTCGGAGAGGGTCTGCTGGGGCGCCACGGTGATCGAGTCGCCCGTGTGCACGCCCATGGCGTCGAAGTTCTCGACCGAGCAGACGACGATGGCGTTGTCCGCCACGTCGCGCATCACCTCCAGCTCGAACTCCTTCCAGCCCAGCACGGACTGCTCGATGAGCACGCGGCCAGCCGGGCTCGCCTGGAGGGCCGAGGCCACCACCTCCTCGAGCTCGTCCCGGTTGTAGGCCACGCCACCGCCTTCTCCTCCCAGAGTGAAGCTGGGGCGGATGATGACCGGGTAGCCGACGTCGCCCACGATCTCGCGGGCGTCCTCGATACTGCCGGCGTAGCCGCTCCTGGGGACCTTGAGCCCCACCTCCTCCATGGCCTGCTTGAAGAGCAGCCGGTCCTCGCCCAGGCGCAGGGCGTCGATGCTCGCCCCCAGCACCTCGATGCTGTAGCGCTCCAGCGCTCCCCGCTCGGAGAGCGCGATCGCCAGGTTGATCCCCGTCTGGCCGCCCACGGTGGGCAGCAGCGCGTCCGGCCGTTCCCGTTCCAGGATCTTCTCGACCACCTCGGGCACCAGCGGCTCGACGTAGGTGGCGTCCGCGAACTCCGGGTCCGTCATGATGGTCGCCGGATTGGAATTGACCAGCACGATCCGGTAGCCCTCGCGCTTCAGGACACGGCAGGCCTGGGTGCCGGAATAGTCGAACTCACAGGCCTGACCGATGACGATCGGCCCGGAGCCAAGGACGAGGATGGATTGAAGGTCGGTCCGTCTGGGCATGGCGGGGGGGAAGCATACACGACCTCCCCCCTCTGGAAACGAGACCCGCGGCCTCAGAAGAGCAGCCGCAGCCCGAGCTGGAGCTGCCGCGGGTCGTTGACCGCCGTGGGCCGGCCGAAGGTCGGCGAGCCGAAGATGTTGTTGGGGACCTGGTAGTTCTCCCGGTTCAGCACGTTGAAGGCGTCGAGGATCGTCTCGGCGGTGACGCCATGGCCGAGGGCGAACGCACGGCTGAGGCGCAGGTCGAGCGACCGGTAGTCGAAGCCCTCGCCCACGTTGCGGTCGAAGCCGGCCGGCCGGTCGTTGAAGTTGGTGTCGCCGTTGCGGTCGTTCGGCAGTTGAACGTTGAACGGCAGTGCCGACGTGTAGGTGAAGACGTAGCTGAACAGCCAACCGTGAGCCAGCCGGTGGAAGAGCGTGTCATTCGACGCCCGGGGCGTGGTGAGCGTGCCGCTGACCGTCAGCCGGTGGCGCTGGTCGTTGTCGGAGCGTCCCCGCTCGGCTTCGAGGTCGTTCGCGTCCTGCGGCTGGCTGAAGAAAAAGTTCCCCGAGGTGTCGAGACCCTTCGACCAGGTATAGGACAGGCGGAAGCTGCCCCACGAGGCCGGCCGCCGGGTCAGCGCGAGGGTCACGCCGTCATACCAGGACTCGCCGATCGACTGGTACTGGCTGTTGTTGGCGAACCGGGGGTCCGGCCGGCCGAGGTTCGGCACCGAGGGGTCGGTGGTGGCCGGCACGTTGACGTTGCGCGACATGATGATGTCCCGGCCGCGCAGGTGCTCGTAAGCGACCGACACGGAGGTCGCGGACCCGATCTGCTGCTCGTACTGCAACGTCGCCTGGTCCGTGGAGCTGTTCTCGATGCCGGGGTCGATGGTGGTGACGTTGGTCAGCACGCCCGTGGGAAACGCCGTAAAGACGTTGGGGAAAGCCGGCGCCCCCGCCGCGGTGGGGCCGACCTGCGCCACGCGGTAGTTGACGCCGTCGCGTTGGAGGGCGTTGGCCACGGCGCGCAGGGGGATCGGCCCGTAGTAGATGCCGGCCGCTGCCC
>CAXTNS010000168.1:0-5439 GCA_964245465.1 uncultured Thermoanaerobaculia bacterium | reverse complement strand
CCGCAGCACGCTGCGCCCGTCGCCGCGCACGTCCCAGGCGGCGCCCAGCCGCGGCGAGACGTTGTCGCGGTCGGTGTTGACGAGCGACGGCAGCCGCTGCAGGTCGTATCGCAGGCCGGCGTTCACGGTCAGGCGCTGTGCCGGGCGCCACTCGTCCTGCACGAAGACGCCGAGGTTGTCGTTGGTCTGGCGCGTCTCTGCCGCGCCAAACGCCTGCTGATAGGTCGAATACCTCCCCGCCAGGAAGTTGGCCAGGCTGGAGAAGCTGTAGACCCCTTGAAGCGCCCCGGGGAAGCCGATGGTGACCCGGTTCCGCAACAGGTCGAGACCGGCCTTGATCGAGTGGCCGCCGCGCAGCCAGGTGGCGTTCTGCACGACCTCCGCGAGATCGATGTCGCGCTCGGTGGGCGAGTTGGTAGCAGTGCCGAAGCTGGCGATGCCGGAGATCGTCACCGCCGGTCCGGTGAGGTCGTTCGGCGGGGCCTCGAGACGGCTGCGCGTGATCTGCGCGCGCGTCTCGCTGATCGTGTTCTCCGACACCACCCACAGATTGCTCGCGGCGAGCGTCCGGTCCTGATTCTCGAGGCTGGTGGCGCGGCTGACGCCGTTCAGCCCGCCCACGCTGCGCGCGTTGTCGCTGGTGACGTCGTAGGTGTTGAGGCGCAGCGTCAGTTGGCCCGAGGGGGTGAAGGCGTGGTCGGCGCGGACGAAGAAGTTGGTGGTGTCCAGGGTCGTGTCGAACGGTCCGGTGGCGAGGCGCTCCCCCCGGTAGCCCACCTGGTCGAGCCGGGCGTTGATCGCGGTGACGTTCGCCGGCGCGATGGTGATCACTCCGCCACCGCGCTGCCGCAACTGCTCGGCGTTGGCGAAGAAGAACGTCCGGTCCCGCACCAGCGGTCCGCCGAGCGAGGCGCCGTACTGGTGCTGGTCGAGCGGGAGCTTGCTGTGGGAAAGGGGGTTTTCGGCATCGAACCGCTGGTTGCGGAAGAAGCCGTAGGCCCCGCCCCGCAGGGTGTTGGTCCCGGACTGGGTGATGATGTTGACGATGCCCGCCGAAGCACGGCCGAACTCGGCGACGCCGCCGGCGCGGACGACGGCGAACTCGCGGATGACGTCCTGGCTGAAGAACGTTCCCGCCAGCTCCGCGGCATCGTCGTTGGCGGAGAGGCCGTCGACGATGAAGGAATTGGCGATGTTGCGCTGGGAGGAGACGGAGATGCCGGTGCTCGGCACCGCGGAGGTCTCGGCGAAGCGCTGGTTCGCACCCGTGTTCGTCCGCGACACGCCCGGCGCCAGGAGGGCCAGGTCGAGATAGTTCCTCCCATTGAGCGGCAGGGCCTGGACCTCCTCGGGCGAGATCGTGGCGGCGACCTGCGTGCGCGCCGTCTCCACGATGGGTGCGCCGGTGGTGACGGTGATGGCCTCCTCGAAAGCGGCGCCCAGGGTGACCGGCACCTCGAGCGCGGCGCCGACCGTGAGCCGGAGACGCCGCTGCCAGGGGGCGAAGCCGTTCACGGCGAGATCCAACCGGTAGTCGCCCACGGCGAGCACGGGGAAGCGGAAGCGCCCCTGCCCGTCGGTGACGGCGGTCTGCGTCTGGTTGCGTTCCAGATGGGTGATCGTCGCGCTGGCGCCGGCGACCGGCGCGCCGCTGGGACCGTGGACCGTCCCGCTGACGCTGGCGGAGGTCGGCGCCTGCTGGGCCGCAAGCGGCAAAGTCAACAAGATGCAGCAGCAGAGCGCTGCACCGAAACGAAATCGTTTCGTTGGCACGGAATAGACTCCTCTCTTGGTTCGACTCCTTTTTCCGGTACTGCGACGCCGGGCTCACCGCGTCCTCGCGGAGGAACCCTTCGTCCCGCAAGCGAGACCGCTTTGCTTCAGGCCGTCAGGAGGAGACGCGGAGGAGGAGCTTCGGGATCCCGGATCGGCAGGGAACGGGTGCCGTCACCCGGGAGCAAGAGGAAGTTGGAGGAGCCGGGAACCAGGCTCGCGACGACAGAGGGGAGGACCGCCTGGATCTCGCGGTGCGGGATCAGAGGCAGGTGAGATCCTCCGCAATCGCAACCCGCGCTGATCGAGCAGGAAGCAGCGGCCGGAGCCGGGTGAGACGAGTCGTGGCACTTCATGGGCTCCGACTTCACGGAGCGCCGCATCGGGCAGGATTGATGACCGCACTTGTGGCCCGAGCCTTTCGAGACCCCGGAGAAGACGGCGAAGTGCAGAGCCAGGACCAGCAGAAGCAGGGTCGCCACGGCACCGCGTTCACCGCAAGATTGTCGAAAGGCCCTCAGCACGTCCCTTAGTCTAACGCAGTCTGCTCAGACAGGCTGCTGGCATGCTCTTCGCAAATCTCCTGAAGCAGCCAGAGCACCGGCGGAAGAAAGGGAATCCTCATGGCTATGAACCGTCTGAGCAAGGACAACCTCGAACGACTCCAGATGCTCCTCAAGGGGCACGAGGAGATGCTGGAAGAAAAGCGGATGCGCCCCGAGGGCATCCTGCGCAAGAACGACCTGTTCCGGGAGCAGTTCAGCCAGGTGGCGCGGTCCGTCATCGTGCCCGTCCTCGAAGAGATCAAGGACGTGATGGTGGGCAAGGTGGAGTCGGCCTCCATCTTCCACCGCTCGACGGCCGCGGGCCTCAAGGTGAAGCTCGACCGCTGGGAGGACTACGAGCGCTCGCTCCTGTTCTTCGGCGACGATTCGACCCAGATCGTGAAGATCACCCACGAGGGGATCGGCTTCGGGCTGCTCTCCACCAAGGTGCCGCTCCCGCAGCTCGACGCCACCTTCGTGGAGGAAGAGGCCATGAAGTTCCTCAAGCGCCTGTTCGGGCAGGAACAGCTCCGCCGCCCCATGACTTCCGGGGTCTCGGGGATCTCAGGAGTCTCGAACGGCGCCTCTCCGGCCGGAGGCTCCCGCCAGTCCCCGCGGACCATGGCTCCCGCCGGCTACGAATTCATCCGTGTCTGAGGCTGAGATCTGAAAGGCTGAGAGTAGAAAAAGGGGGGCCGTCGCGCCGCCCCTGCTCCACCATGGAGAGGACGTCTCCGCCCGTGTTCGGGTCCATCCTCCCCGCCGCGTCGATCCGGTCCCGGGCGCAACCCTCCCGGTCCGGCTCCCAACTCTGGCCCTGATCCCTGGAATTCGGGACCAACAAAGGTTCATGACGCTTCTTGTCACCTTTTGTCCACCTGCTGTACCCATACCAATAGAGAGGACACGAAGGCGAACGGCGCTGGCCCGACGCTTTGGGAAGTTCTTGGCGTCTCCAGCTCAACAGAATTCGTGTCTCTTTCAGGTTCGCCGATGGTCGGCGGGCCACGATCCGGTCCGTGGAGGACAAGGAGATTTCCAATGAAGCGACTGATGTCAATCGGACTCTTGCTTCTGGCGGTAGCAGTCCCTATGAGCGCTTCGACCTTCCTCAGAATGACCCAAGGTGAGCTCGTCCGCGGCTCGGCGGCCGTGGTTCAGGGTCAGGTCCTCAAGGTCAGCTCCTTCTGGGACGCCTCGGGCCGCGTCATCATGACGGAAGCACAGATCCAGGTCGAAGAGAAGGTCTTCGGCAATGCTCCTTCGGTCGTCGTGGTCCGCACGTTCGGCGGCACGGTGGACGGCTACACGGTGGAGGCCCAGGGCTTCCCCACCTTCCGCGCCAAGGAGCGGCTCCTCCTCTACCTCGAAGCTGAGAAGGACGGCGCCTCCCGCGTCGCCGGCTACCAGCAGGGCCAGTTCCGCATCGTCCGCGACCAGGCCGGCGTCGAATTCGCCGTGCCCACCGTCGACGCCAACACCACCCTCCTCAGCCGTGACGGCCGCCCCGCCGCCAAGGCCCAGCCCGTTCGTCTCGACGTCCTCAAGAATTCCATCCGCAGCGAGGCGCGCCAGGCCGGCCGCTTCCTCGAGAACTAAGACTTTCGAGAAAGAGGAGACCTGAACCATGAAAAAGTACGCTTCGTTCGCTACCGTCCTCGTCCTGGCCTGCCTCTTCGCCGGCAGCCTGTCCGCCTACGTTCTGCTCTCGCCGCGTCGCACCTGGGACAGCCCGCCGAACGTGACGGTCGACAACCGCGGCATTCCCAGCATCAGCGACGGCGACTTCGGCGTCTCCCGCACCCGCAACGCCATCCTGACCTGGAACTCCGCCGGCACCGGCACCCGCCTGTCGGCGTCCGCCGGCTCGGTCTCGGGCTTCAGCCTCGGCGACGGCCGCGTGATGCTCAACTTCCGTGACCCCGTGGGCGCCTGCACCGGCAACTGCCTGGCCGCCACCTTCACCGGCTACTACCAGCGGCGCAGCAACGGCACCTACCGCATCACCGACGCCGACATCGTCACCAACTATGCCGGCTTTTCCTGGGCCTCCGCCGGTGAGGCGTGCTCCAGCGAGATCTACGTCGAAGGCGTGAGGGTCCACGAGGTCGGCCACATGCTGGGCCTCGCCCACAGCAACGTCTCCGGCGCCACCATGTTCCCGACGGTCGCCTTCTGCAGCAACGCCCCCGCCTCGCTCGCGACCGACGACATCAACGCCATCAACGACCTCTACTAAGAAACTCCCCGAACGGCTCGCCGGAGACCTCGCGTCTCCGGCGGCCTTCCGTTTGCGGCTACGAGGGTGGGACGCCACAGGCCTCGGGAGGTGGGTGCAGGCGCACGATCACCACCCCGGGATCATCGTTATATCCGGGGCCGAAGAAGCCCCGCAAGGAGTCGCTCTCGAACAGGGCGCGCCGCTCCTCCAGGTAGGGGCGGTCCAGAACCAGGGTGTTGACACCCATACCGAACGCCATCATGCAGAGGAGGCGATCGGAAGGGAAGTTCTGGTCCATGTCCACCTGGAACGTACCGTACCCGGAGGGAAAGTAGCCCGAGTAGCCGTTGAGCAGCGGCCGGTGGTGGTCGATCTGGGCGAACATCCGCCACGTCTCCACCTCGTAGTCGGAGACGTGCAGCCCACGCGGCAGCGGGACGTGCGCCACGACCTGCTTCCCCGGCTGCTCGCGCAACCAGCTCGTCCAGGCGGTGCGCGGAGTCGTGGGGGTCGGCACCAGGACGCCAGGAGACGCGAGGTTCTCGGCTGCCGCCAGGACCCCCAGGGCGAGAGCGAGAATCCTGCCGGTATTGCCGCGATTGCCGCGACTGCCGCGCCAGGAGGCGAGACGGGCCAGGGCCAGCGCGGCCAACGCCGCGAGCACCACCTGAGAGATCGCCACGGCGCGGAAAGGGCTGCGCAGTGTGCGGAGGCCGGGCACCACCTCCCGCAGACTGGCGAAGGGCCGCCAATCCCCGATCCGTAGGTTGAGACCGAGCGCGAGAAGCCCGCCAACCGCGGCGCAGACGAGAAGGCAGACAATCCAAAGCCTCCGCTCCCCTTGGCGCCAACCCAGCCAGGCGCCCGCCGCCCCCAGACCGAGAAGGAGAAAGCCGGGGA
>CAXTNS010000167.1:11291-11547 GCA_964245465.1 uncultured Thermoanaerobaculia bacterium | reverse complement strand
ATCAAGGCCTGGTGGAAGATCCGCGAATCGGGCTTTTCGACCCCGGCCCGCGAAGAGTAGACGATCGCCTCGAAGAAGCCGGCCAGCCCCAACTGACCGAGCAGTCCCGGGAGACGGTGGTCCCAGTTGCTGACGACTCCCAGCCGCAGTCCCTGGCTCCGCAACGCGGCCAGCGCGGCCGGCACCTCCGGATAGACCTCCCACGCCTCGGCGGTGCCGAAGCGGTGGAAGAGCTCCGACGCGGCGAACCGCGAGG
>CAXTNS010000167.1:5741-11281 GCA_964245465.1 uncultured Thermoanaerobaculia bacterium | reverse complement strand
CCTCGGGAGTGACCGCGACGCCGTGCCGGTCGAGGGCCTCGGAGTAGATCTCGCACATGCCAGTAATATTAATAAAAATGTGGGTGACGTCGAACGTGACCGCCTGGATCATTGCATCGCTGTCCGCCAGGGAAAGAGCACCAGGGCTGCGAGCAACAGGAGATGGACGGCCCCACCCCCGGCGAAGCCCGCGAACAGGAGCGCCAGCCAGCCGGAGAAGAGGGTCAGCGCGAGGGCGGCGCGGGTGAAGGGCGAGCGCATTATCCCCTCCAGGCCTGGACAGGGTTAGCAAGCACGCCCACGCCGGAGACCTCCACCTCGACCCGGTCGCCGGCCGTCAGCGGGCCGACGCCCGCGGGGGTGCCGGTGAGCAGCACGTCCCCCGGCTCCAGGGTCATCATCCGCGAGGCGTAGAGGAGCAGGTCGACGATGCCGAAGGCCATGTCCCGCGCGTGGCCCCGCTGGCGCTCGGCGCCGTTAACGCGGGTCACCACCTCGAGATCCTCCACCTCTGATCCCACCCGGATCGCCGGGCCCACCGGACAGAAGGTGTCAAACGACTTGGCGCGAGCGAACACGGCGTCCTTGCGCTGGAGGTCGCGGGCCGTGACATCGTTGGCGCAGGTTACGCCCAGGACGGCGCTCCTCGCCTCCTCCGGGGTGGCTCCTCGGGTCAGGCGTTGCCGCAGCACCACGGCAATTTCCCCTTCATGCTCCACCCGCTGGCTTTCGGGCGGCAGGACGATGGGAGCGTTGGGTCCAATCAAGGACGAGGGGGCTTTCAGAAACAGCAGCGGCTCCTCGGGCATGGGGTTGTTCAGCTCCTTGGCGTGCTCCACGTAATTGCGCCCCACGCAGACGATCTTGCTCGGCTGGACGGGCACCAGGAGCAGTGTCGAATCGCGGGAGACCTCCTGGCCGTGCTCCCAGCCGCTGGGAAGGGTCTCGAAGGGATCGGAGTACAGGATGCGCAGGAACGGGTCGGCCACGGACTCGGCCACGGCCCAGAATCCTTCGGGAGCGATGCGGTAGAGGAGCATAGGGCGGGATTGTAGCGAAGCGCACCGGGTTCACGAGCCGAGTTCTTTAAAGATAGAATAAGCACAGTCATTCGGCTCTAAATGCAGAGAAAAGGGACCTGGAGGTGTTATGGCGAGAATCCGTCCCGTCCGGTTCGAGGAGGTGGAGGCCGGCGACTGGCAACGCGAGACCGCGGTTTGGGCCTCGCTCTTCAGCCGTGCAAATGGCGATCGTGATGGAGACGTCAAGGGCGCAGATCCCCTGGCGAGCCTCCGAGACCTGTTGGCTCAGCCGGAGGGAAAGACGCTGGAGTTCAAACGGGACCTCTCTTCCCTCCAGCCTGTCCTCAAGACGCTGACGGCGTTCGCCAACACGGCGGGTGGGACGCTGGTCGTGGGCCGCGCGAGCGACGGCAGCTTGCATGGTCTCGCCGATCTGGAGACGGCTGAGGAGAGGTTGGCCAACTCCGTTGCCGATGGCATTGCGCCCTCCCTGCTGCCGGACATCGAAGCCATTACGATGAACGGCACCGGTCTCCTGGTCGTGAGAGTGGCCCGGTGGCCCGGTCCCTTCTACCTCAAGGCGGAAGGCCCTGGGAAAGGCATCTACGTGCGGCTGGGCTCGACCAACCGGCGGGCCGGACCTGAGATCGTCGCCGACCTTGAGCGTGCGGCTCATCACCTGGCCTTCGATCAGCTCCCCTGCGTCGGAGCGGACCTCGCCGACCTGGATCTGGAAGCGGCTCAGCGCGCCTTCGCAGCCGTGGGACGGGACGTCGATGTCGCCCGCCTGGAGAGCCTGGGCGTGCTCATCCGGTATGGAAAGAACCTGCTGCCCTCCAACGGCGGCATGATCCTCTTCGGCCGGCAGGGCTCCCGCCAACGGTTCTTTCCCGATGCCCAAGTCCGCTGTGCACGTTTTGTCGGACGCAACAAGGCGGAGTTCCTGGACCGGCTCGACGTCGAGGGCTCAGTGCTCGACGCCTTGGAAGAAACTCCTCGCTTCATCCGGCGGAACGCCCGGCTGGCTGCGCGGATCGAGGGCATGCTCCGGGAAGATCTTCCCGAGTACCCACGGGTCGCACTCCGGGAGGCGCTGGTCAACGCCGTCGCCCATACGGACTACTCCCTGCGGGGCATGCAGATCATGATCGCCATCTACTCCGACCGGCTTGAAATCCAGAACCCGGGCATGCTGGCCTTCGGAATGACCTTGGAGGACCTTCAGGCCGGGGTCAGCCGCATTCGCAATCCGGTGATCGCCCGCGTTTTCCGGGAGCTGAACCTGATGGAAAAGTGGGGTAGCGGCTACAAGCGGATGGCCGAGGACTGCAAGACCGGCGGCTACCCTCTCCCGGAATGGACAGAGCTGGGTGCCGTCCTGAGGGTGGCGCTCCGGCCACACCCGGATCTGGTCGCCGCCGATCGGGGACATGGAGACAAGAATGTCCCTGTAAATGTCCCCCTAAATGTCCCCCTAAATGTCCCCCTAAATGTCCCTGTAAATGGGCGCCAGTCTTGGTTCCTGGAGGCGCTCAGCGCCGGCGAACGGCCCAGGCCGGCGGATCTGGCTCTGCGTTTCGGCGTCACCGAGAAAACGGCCAAACGGGATATCGCCCTTCTGAGGAAGCTGGGGGTGGTGGAGTTCGTGGGAGCCGCCAGGAACGGTTACTATCAACTCACCGCCGGCCCCCTCTCGCGAGACTGACCGCAGTCCTACTGGTTGTTGTTCGGAGGGAACAGCGGATCCGGGGCGCCGGTCGGCGTGCTGGGAATGATCGTGCTCGGATTGACCTGGCTGGTGCCGCTCAGGCCGCCGCCGCCGTTCAGGCCGCCTGTGCCCAGGCCGTTGAAGCCGCCGCCGTTGAAGCCGTCGGCGTAGCCGCTGTTGCCGAAGCTGACGGGGATGCCCTGCGTCTGATCGGTCGACACGCCCTGCTGGATCGAGTAGTTCTGCTGCTTCTCGGCCAGGGCCAGGGCCCGCTCAGCGAGCGCGTAGTACCGCTCATTGGCGTCCGCCTGCTGGGTGCGGCCGTTCTCGTCCGGCACCGGCAGGTCGTTCGGCGACAGGCCGAGGGCGATCGTCTTGTCGCTGATCCGGACGCCGAAGCCCTGGGCCGGGTCCTCGGCGTTGATGTTGGCGATCTCGTCCTTGGAAAAGCCGACCCAGTTGCCCGTATCGGTCAGGAGGAGAACCATGTTCGGATCCCAGCTCGCCTGCTGGGGCTGGTAGGCCGTGTCGATCACCGAGCCGTTGGCGAGCGTCACGTGAAACACCTCCGCAGACACCGGAACGGCGAGCAGCACGAGGACGAGCAGCAACAGGGAAATCCGAGAGCGCGACATGGCGAAGCCTCCCACGGTTGGCAACCGCATCGATAAGCTCCTATAAGTTTAGCACCGAAAAGGTCAAACCGCACAAGCCCGCATCTGTTGACGGAACAGACCGGCTCCGCCATGGGCCGGGTGGCGAAGCGCCGGAGCCTCGACGCCCAGAGTCTCCAGGGCCGCCTGGGAGGTGCGCCCCACGGCGAGCACCCGCGCCGGTCCGACCTCCGCGAGGAGCCTCTCCAAGACGTGCAGGTTCGCCAGGACCAGCCCCCGCTCCGGCGTGCGGTTGCTGAGCGGCCCGCGGGCTCCGTAGGGATGCCAGGGGAAGACGTTCCACACCAGCGCCCCCCGGACCTCGCCGCCCAGAGCGTCCCATACCACGCTGCCCGAGGGCTCGAGCCACAGGGCCGGGTTCGTGCTGGTGGCCTGGAACGGCTCGCCCGCCCAGGGAAGCCGGCGGCCATCCGGCCCTGCGAGCTGCCGTTCGCTGGTGAAGGCGATCCCCGAGAACCGCCCGCCCCGGAAACCCAGGGCCTCGCCCAGCAGGACCATACGGGGCGTGCCCACCCGCTCCAGGTAGGCCTCCAGGTTCTCCCGCCGCCGCCGGGCCGCGGCCGGACCGTCCAACTCGGGAAACGCCTCGCGATAGGGGTTCACCACCCCGGGGAACGATTCCCGGGGGCCTCGAGGTCCCTGGTACAGCAGGCGCAGGACAGGGGAGAGGTCCATTCCGGCAACTCTATGGCCCTTGGAAGTACGCTGGCAATCGGGTCATATCCCAATAAACTTTCTTTCTTGGCGCTCGTAGATTAATATTATTAATGTTCGGCCAGAAAGGAAAGCAACTATGAGAAATACCTGTGCCTTGATCGTCTCCCTGTTCCTGTGCGCCACCCTGGCCACCGCGGCCACTGCTCCCCGGATCGAGCGCCGCCTCGACACCCTGGCCGCCTCCTTCGCGAAGGCCCTTGGAGACCGCGACTTCCGCGAAGCCCTTCAGCGAGCCCTCGCCTCCGGCGAGACGGGCGGTGGCATCCGTCTGCGCGACCTCCTCGACCGTGAGGTGGCCGCGGGCACGACCGTGGCCAGCCGGCTGGTCGAGCGCCTGGGTCCCGGCCAGGCCAAGGCCGCGGCGCCACGCGAAGCCGTCCTCCGCTTCCTCGCCAGCACGCCCGAGGTGGACGTCTCCCTGATACCCGGCCCTGAAGCCTGGGACGGGGCCAGTATCCCGCTGGTCACCTACACCTGGGAAGGAGGCGGGCCACGGGAGAGCTTCCGCGCCTTCGACGCCTCCGGGACGGCGCTCACCCTGGACCCGCGCCAGCCCCTGGAGCGCCCGGTCGTCGTATTGGAGGTCCACAACACCCGCGACGCCGTCGAGATCATGAGCCGCGCGACGCCCGATGCCGGCGATCTTGGCGGTAGAGGCCCGGCCGGGATCCAGGAGAAGCTCTACCCCCAGTGCTTCGACTGGGCGACCTACTCCTCCTACCCCCTGATCGTGGGCTCCTCGATCTGGGACGCCCACGAGGGCTGCTGCAACGGACCCGAGGGGTTCCTCTACTTCAGCGCGGCCGGCTCCGAGAAGACGGGCAACCTGCCGGCCTCGCTCGGCGGGCGGAGCGGCTGGAGCACCAACGTCTGGGCCAGCAACTTCCAGGGTCCCATCCTGGTCACCGGTAACGCCCGTGCGCAGTGGGAGTGGACCGCGAACGGCTGGCTCCAGCAGTCGTCCCGCACCTACCCCGCCGTCTACAGCCGGCAGACGGCGAGCTCTTCGGCCGGTTTCGCCCTCACCGCCTACTCGATCAAGGAGGACGACGAGTGGCCCAACTCCGACGACTACGTCGGCAAGGTGCAGATCGACCACCGGTACTGCAAGAGCGATGTCTTCGATCAAGGGCTCACCAGCGGCTGGAGCGCCCGGCACACGACGGCCGGGCTCGACGACGTCATCAACACCACCTATGACCTCTTCTGCTCGGTGAGCTACCAGTGCAACGCCACCGTGGAGTGTCCGAACGGCATGCAGATCTCCTGCGCGGGCAGCGGCTCCTGCGGCGGCGGGAGCTGCATGGCCGGCGAAGATTGGGTGCAGTGCGGCGGCACGTACCAGGATTGCTCGGAGACGACGACCTGCCCCCGCGGCCAGATCATCTGCGACCCGGTCTGACCGGGTGGATCGTCAGG
>CAXTNS010000167.1:3691-5731 GCA_964245465.1 uncultured Thermoanaerobaculia bacterium | reverse complement strand
GTCAGCACCAGCGGCTGGCCGCGGCAGATGACGATCGTGTGCTCGTAGTGGGCGGCGAGGCTGCGGTTGTGGGTGCGGATCGTCCAGCCGTCCGGCTCCTCCACCGTCCGCGCCGGCTCGGCCGAGATCATGGGCTCCAGCGCGATCACCAGCCCCTCCGTGAGCACGTCGCGCGACCCGGGATCGTAGAAGTTCGGCACCGAGGGCGCCTCGTGGATGGTGCGCCCCACGCCGTGCCCGCAGAGGTTGCGGAGGACGCTGAAGCCGTGCCGCCGCACCTCCTTGTCGACCACCCGGCCGATCTCGGACACCCGGTTGCCCGGCCGCGCCGCGCCCAGGCCCTGCTCGAACGCCGCGCGCACGCACTTCCTGAGCTTGCGCGCCGTGGGCGAGACCGGCGGCAGCACCACCGTCACCGCCGCGTCGGCGATGTAGCCGCCCAGCTCCGCCGTGACGTCGATCTTGACCACGTCCCCGGGCTCCAGGCGTCTGGGCCCGGGCACGCCGTGGACGATCTGCTCGTTGACGCTGATCAGGGTGAAACCGGGGAACCCGTAGGTCATCTGGGGAGCCGAGCGCGCGCCCTGCCGGCGCATCCAGGAGGCTCCGACCTCGTCGAGCTCCGCCGTGGTCATGCCCGGCCGGGCGGCCGCCTTCATCTCGCGGATCGCCTCGCCCACGAGCCGCCCCACGCGGGTCATCCCGGCGAGATCTTCTTTCGAGCTGATCGTCATGCGGTGTCCTCCGGGGCACAACTTTACTGGAGATCGGAAGTCCGACGATAATGTGGGCGCCGTGCCCCTCGCCGTACTCCAGGACCGCCCCTCCGCCATCCGCCGTTCGCGCGCCAGCCGCTGGCGGGCCGCGGTGCTGATCGCGATCCACCTCGTCGTCGCCGCCCACATCGCCCACTGGCTGATCACCGGCAGCACGGTAACGCCGGTCGAGCCTTCGGAGGGCATGGCCCTCGGGCGCGACGGCGTGGTCAACGCCGGGCTGATCTTCTTCGCCGTGGCCGCTTTGGGGACGGCGGTCTTCGGCCGCTGGTTCTGCGGCTGGGGCTGCCACCTGGTGGCCCTCCAGGACCTCTGCCGGTGGCTCCTCCACAGGGTCGGCATCCGCCCGCAGCCGTTGCGCTCGCGCCTCCTGGCGTGGGTGCCGGTCGCCGCCTTCGTCTACATGTTCCTCTGGCCGGCGGCCTGGCGGCTGTGGCACGGCAGCCCGTTCCCCCGGGTTCAGACCGAGTGGACCACCCCTCACTTCTGGGCCACCTTTCCAGGATGGGTGATCGGGGGCCTGACCTTTCTCGTCTGTGGTTTCGCCGCCGTCTACTTCCTGGGGGCCAAGGGGTTTTGCACCTATGCCTGTCCCTACGGCGGCCTCTTCGGCGCCGTCGACAAGGTGGCGCCCCTGCGCATCCGGGTCACCGATGCCTGCGAGGGGTGCGGCCACTGCACCGCGGTGTGCACCTCCAACGTCCTCGTCCACCAGGAGGTACACGATTACGGCATGGTGGTCGACCCCGGCTGCATGAAGTGCGGAGACTGCATTTCGGTCTGCCCGAAGGACGCCCTCTACTATGGTGCGGGGCCGATCGCCCTCTTCGCCAAGCCGCGGGTGCCCGACCCGGAGCCGCGCCGCTTCCCGCTCGCCGGCTGGGAGGAGGCGGTGCTCGCGGTCGCCTTCGCCGCGGCGTTCGTCACCTTCCGCGGGCTCTACGGCCTGGTGCCGTTCCTCATGTCGCTGGGTCTGGCCGGGGTGCTGGCCTACCTCGTCCTCGTCGCCGTGCACCTGGCCAGGAAGCCGAACGTGACGCTGCGGCGGATGGGATTGAAGCGCGGCGGCCGGCTGCTGCCGGCAGGGTGGGGTTTCGTCGCGGCCTTCTTCCTCGTCGTCCTGTTCTGGGGGCACAGCGCGTTCGTCCACGTTCATGCCGCCCTGGGCGCACGCGACTTCGCGGCTGCCGACGGACTGCGCACGGCCTTTCTCGACGCCACCGCCGAGACGGCGACGATGTCCTTCGAAGACCGGGACCGGCTG
>CAXTNS010000167.1:0-3681 GCA_964245465.1 uncultured Thermoanaerobaculia bacterium | reverse complement strand
GCCGAGCGCTGGAGCCTGGTGCCCGGGCGCTGGCAGGCCCTGCAGCTCTCCTGGCTGGCGGCGATCTTCGGCGACGGTCCCGGCCTCGACCGCTACGCCGCCTTGGCGCTCGACCGCGGCGAGGTGCCGGCGGAGGTCCACCAGCTCGTGGCGCGGGCCGCGTGGATTCGGGGCGACATACCCGCCGCCGCCGCCGCCTACGAGCGCGCCATCGACGCCGCGCCCGACGAGCCCGGTCCCTACCTGGGGATGGGCATCCTGGCCGCCCGCGCGGGGGACCTCCCCGCCGCCCGCGCCACCTTCGACCGCGGGCTGGCACGCCTGCCCAACTCGGCGGACCTCGCCTACAACGCCGGCCTCGTCCGTGCCCTGGAGGGCGACTTGGAGGGTGCCATCGCGGGCTTCGAGCGCGCGCTCGCCCTGGCGCCTGGGCACGTCGCGGCGCGCGAGAACCTCGAAGCCGCGCGCGCTGCCCGGGCCGCCCAGTCCCATTGAGGCTGATCGTTTAAACTAAGGTTTTCGGAGGGACCCAGCGATGAAGACCAGACCGCACCTCGTCTCCAACCGCCGTACCCTGCTCGCTGCCTGCTGTATCGCCGCTCTGCCGATCTTCCTTGTCGCCACCGGCGGCTCCACGGAAGCGGCCGTTGGGCCGGACGTGGTGGTGTTCTCCCTGAGCGGCGTCGGCAACTATGGCGTCTCAGGGGGCTATGCGGGCTACTCTGTGGGCACTACCTCCTGCAATCGGGGTGACGCGCCGCTCAACTGGGTAGGCGGATCGCAGAACCATCCGGCCATCGCACAAAACATGTACCGGCTCAAGAATGGCCGCTTCGAGCAGATTGGCATGAGCTGGCTCAAGCACGGCTTCGTGTCCACCAACTCGCCCTCCGGCGGATGTGCGGGCGCCTCGGGCCAATCCTGCCAGAGCCCTCCGGGCGGCGGTAGTCAGCTCGGCGTGGGCTGCACCGACCCTTATGGCTCGGGCCTCAACGGCAACCGGCCCCTGGGACCTCGCTCCGAGGTCAATGCCACCACCGGCATCTTTCCCTACCCCTACACGCAGTTTTCCGCCTCCACGACCTACGACCAGCGGGTCAAGGTCGCCACCACGGACCTTGACCCGGCGATCAACACCGGCGCCCTCTATTGGGTGGAAGGCCAGTACATCGCCAACGACGACGCGGCGGCCGGCAACGGCCTCAACAATGCCTCCTACCGCCCGGTCACCGTCGCTGGAGCCCCGAACTTCAGCGTCACGGCCATTGGGACGACCACCGAGCAGCCGGCGATCTACGCCTGGAAGGCCCAGGATCCGTCCGTGACCCTGGTCAACGTCGACGTACCGGGCGCCATCGTCGAGCGCTTCCACGTGGGGCGCAAGGTCACCGATCTGGGCGGCGGTGTCTGGCACTACGAGTTCGCCGTTCACAACCTGAACTCGGACCGCAGCGCCCGCGCCTTCAACGTCGATTTCTCGGTGCCGACCCACTTTACCAACGTCGGCTTCAAGGACATCGAAGCCCATTCCGGCGAGCCGTACCCGGGCACGGACTGGACGGTGTCCTCGTCGGGCAACCAGCTCTCCTGGTCCACCGACACCTTCGCCAACGACCAGAACGCCAACGCCCTGCGCTGGGCGGCGATGTTCAACTTCTGGTTCGACGCCGACCAGCCGCCGACGGGCGCCGTCATCCACACGGTCGGCCTGTTCAAGCCTGGTACCCCGTCCGCGGTCACGTTCACGATCGGCGACGACCTGTTCCTCGACGGCTTCGAATCGGGCAGCACAGCCCGCTGGACCGGCGTCGGCGGCGACTGAGCCGTCCCGGTCCCAAAAGAACCCGGATCGGTTATAATGGGCGTTTTCCACGAGAGGGGATCCAAAGTGATGAAGATCAAACCGCGCTTCGTCTCCAACCGCCGTGCCTGGCTTGCAGTCTGTTGCATTGCAGCCCTGCCCGTCCTGATCGCCATCGCCGGCGGCCCCACCGAGGCCGCAGTCGGGCCGGACGTGGTGGTGTTCTCCCTGAGCGGCATCGGCAACTACGGCGTCTCCGGCGGCTTTGCTGGCTACTCTGTCGGCACCACCTCCTGCAACCGCGGCGACACGCCGCTCAACTGGTGCGACCAGGGCAGCGGCTGCGCCGCCGGCGCCACCACGGAGGACCACCCGGTCATCGCCCAGAACATCTACCGGCTCAAGAGCGGCCGCTTCCAGCAGATCGGCATGAGCTGGCTGAAGCATGGGTTCACGTCGACCAACTCGACCTCCGGCGGGTGCGCGGGAGTCGCGGGGGGAAGCTGCGTGGGTCCGCCGGCCGGCGGCAACCAGCTCGGCGTGGGCTGCACCGACCCCTACGGCTCGAGCCTCAACGGCAGCCGGCCTCTGGGCCCCCGCTCGGAAGTCAACGCCACCACCGGCGACTTCCCCTACCCCTACACGTCCGTCGCCACGTCCACGGTCTACGACCAGCGGGTCAAGGTGGCCACCACGGACCTCGACGCGGCGGTCAACCCCGGCGCCCTCTACTGGGCGGAGGCGCAGTACATCGCCAACGACGACGCGGCGGCCGACAACTCGCTCAACAACGCCTCGTACCGCGCGGTCACCGTCGGCGCCTCCCCGAACTTCAACATCACGGCCACCGGGGCCACCTTCGAGCGGCAGCCGGCCATCTACGCCTGGAAGATGCAGGACCCGACCGTGACCCTGGTCAACGCCGACGTCTTGGGCCACATCACCGAGCGCTTCCACGTGGGCCGCAAGGTCACCGACCTGGGCGGCGGCGTCTGGCACTATGAGTTCGCCGTTCACAACCTGAACTCGGACCGCAGCGCCCGCGCCTTCACCGTCCAGTTCCCGGCGGCGACCAACTTCACCAACGCCGGCTTCAAGGACATCGAGGCCCATTCCGGCGAGCCCTACCCGGGCACGGACTGGACCTTGTCCACGTCCGGCGGTCAGATCTCCTGGTCCACCGAAACCTTTGCCGTCAACCAGAACGCCAACGCCTTGCGCTGGGCGACCATGTTCAACTTCTGGTTCGACGCCGACCAGCCGCCGACAGACGACATCGTCCACACGATCGACCTGTTCAAGCCCGGCATCCCGTCCACGGTCGCGTTCACGATCGGCAAGGAGCTCTTCCTCGACGGCTTCGAAACGGGCAGCACCGGCAACTGGACCGGCGTCCGCAGCAACTGAAACCCCTCTGAAAACCGGCGCTCCCCCTTCTCTCCCTGCTTCGGGAGGGGGGGGAGGTGCGCACCGCAAGAATCCCTGCCCGCTGAGGCACGGTTTCCCCTCCTCGTGGCACCTTCTAGGATAGCCAGATGGCTCTTTAAAAGGAGGTAGCATGCGAGGACGTGTGTTAGGGATCGTGGGGATCGCTGTACTTCTCTCCTGTCTCGCGGTATCCGCGTTCGCGGCGGACCAGGTCATTCAGAACGGAATCGACGCCTGGAGGACGACCGATGACGGCTCGACCTTCGTCGACTTCGCCAAGACTCCCATTCCCGCCGGTTTCTTCTGCCCCGGCTCGGCACCTTTCGCCGGCAGGGTGGCGTTCCGGGGAGAGCCCATCTTGACCGACACTCCCGGAGCTCTGGGGGCGGCCGACACGATCGTTCAGCGCTTGGACGACGCGGCGTTCAACAAGCGGGGAGTGGCGGTGACCC
>CAXTNS010000166.1:0-11571 GCA_964245465.1 uncultured Thermoanaerobaculia bacterium | reverse complement strand
CCTACTTCCCGACCGTGCGGGACTCAAATGGGCGGCTTAAACGATCACGGATGGGGGGGTATCCGTCCCCTTTTGAGACTCCGGTTTCTGGACCGGAATCTCAGCTCTTGAGGGCCCACGCCTGGGCATGCGGTTTTCTTCGCGCCGGCGGAGAGCGCACTCCAGCGCGATGTCGTGCCGCGTCCGGCGCTCGCGCAGTGACTCCTTGCCCCAGTGATGGCGGCTTGCCATTTTTATCTACTACACTAAACTACAAGCGGCGCCGACGCGGCCGGTCGCGCCGCCGACGACGGCGTCACGGAACAGCGCATGAGCGATGTGAAGCAGGCCGGAGACTTCTGGGATCGCGAGATCGTCGCGCAGACGCACGTGAGTTGGATGAACGATCCGCGCATCCTCGATGCCGTGCATCGGCGCATCGGTGGGGACGGCACCCCGTCATCCGCGGGCGACTGGTTCGTGTCGCGCCTACAGGGACGCACGTTCGCGCGTGGCCTGTCGATCGGCTGCGGCATCGGCAATCTCGAGCGCGAGGCGATCCGCCGCAACGTCTGCGCGACGATCGATGCGTTCGACGGATCGGTGCATTCGTTGCGGCTCGCCCGCCGCGCGGCCGACGAGGAGGGATACGGCGACCGCATTCGCTACTTCGCGTCAGATTTCAATCGGCCGGTGCTGCCGGCGGACACATACGACGTCGTGTTCGCGAACCAGTCGCTGCATCACGTCGGCAAGCTCGAGAAGCTCTTCCGCGCGATCGTTCGCGCCATGAAGAGCGACGGCGTGCTCTACATCGACGAGTACGTCGGTCCCTCGCGGACCGAATGGAACGACGAGTCGATCGCCGCACACCGCGCCGTCTTCGCGGGCCTTCCGGCGGAGGTCCGCAGAAGCGATTTCCTCCCGCTCCCGGTCATGTACGAGGATCCATCGGAGGCCATCCGCTCGAGCGAGATCCTTCCGCTGCTGTCGATCGGGTTCGACTTCGAGGCGATCCGTCCATACGGCGGCAATCTGCTCGCCGTCCTCTATCCGCTGCTGGACTGGTCGCGCGCCGATGACGCGCTGAAAGAGCGCCTCATCGAACAAGACACGGCATGGGCCCGAAAGGGCTCGTACTATGCGTTCGCCGTCGCGCGGCCGAGTCGCGGCATGCGCAGGCGCATCGCATTGCTGCGCTGGCTGGTGGAGCCGAAAGCGAAGCGCGTCCTGTACGAGCTTCGCCAGCGACTGGGCCGCACCCGACGGTGACCGCGTCGATCGTTCGAAACAGAGGGTGCGTCCTTGCGCGCACGCCCCTCACCTGCCAGGAAGAGGTGGTCAGGGGAAGAGGGCCACCCGGATAGAGCGAATTGAAGCGGCGGGTATTCGCCAAGCCTTCGGAAGGCAGGAACAACAGGTCAAGTAGCTACAGCCGCCCTAAATGGAAAGACCCCCTTTTTCAAAAGGCGCTCCGCTGGGTCAACGGACCTTCCGCCGCTGCTGCAGCTCCGAGGCTCAGTGCGATGCCATCTGCCCCGGCAGTTGCCAATCCGGCTGCTGCTACTGCTTCTGAGATGGCTAAGTCCGTCCCGGTCCGAGGAGAGGCCTACCTCCCTGACCGGGCGCTCGGGGGTTATTTCTTCTTCAGTTATAATCTTGAATTGCATGGGCCATCATGCCTATGTGGGTTGAAGGAGGTGTGATCATGTCGTGGACTCGAACTCTAAAGGCACTCGGTCTGCTCGCAGGCCTGGGGCTCTTCGGAAGCGCGAACCCCGCCCCGGCCGCCCCGCCGGCGTCCGTCTACTGCTGCGGTCTCAGCGGAGGCTGTCAGTTGACTCCCGCCGACCAGTGCCGTGGCACCAAATGGAGCAGCCTGAGCGCCTGCGCCAGCAACTGCCTGTAGGGGGTTCAAACAGGGACGCGGACCGATGCCGCGTCCCGCCCCTTGGCGAGGCGCGAGCAGCTCTTCGAATCGGGCACCTGCAGCCACCGGCGGCTGTAACAATGGCGGCATGACGGCGTTCAGCAGTAGTAGCCCGACAGGTACCCTGTTTTGGAGAGTACGGACATGAAGAAGTCGACGGTCGTCAAGACGCTCTGCTCCATTGTGCTCGTAGCGGTATTGTTGGTCGCCACTGCCACGGTGAGCGCAACTCGGGCGTACGCGGACTGCGCGTCACGCATCCTCAGGAGCGCACCTCCCACCGACGCGCGACCACCGGAAACTTATCTTCGCCTCTCTCGTGCTCACTGGGGACATCGTGATTTGCCGAAAGCCGGAGGACAGGCCGGATGGCCCAGGGGCCGCGGCGTTCATCAAGAAATTTTCTCGACCGATCGACAAGATCAAGTTCATCGGCGTCTGGGATACCGTCGGCGCTCTGGGGATTCCCGGGCTCTTCAGCTTTGTCGGGAAGGAGCTCTTCGAGTTTCATGACGTGACCTTGAGCAAGATCGTCGAGAATGCCTATCACGCCCTGGCGCTCGACGAAAGGCGCCAGCCGTTCCTGCCGACGCTCTGGGAGCAGAACGCCGGCGCGGTCAATCAGACGCTGGAACAAGTCTGGTTCGCCGGCGTCCATTCCAACATCGGCGGCGGGTACTCCGAGTGCGGTTTGTCGGACATCGCGTTCACGTGGATGGCAGGGAAAGCGCAAGCCTGCGACCTGGAATTGGATGGAATTCCAGGTCACGGAGTGAGAGCAGCCAGCCTGAACAGGCCCTTGGGGAGGGGCACCAAGGCTCCTCCCCGTGGCTCATCGCGAGATGGCTACCGCTTGAATCCCTGGCGGTCGAAGTACCCGTCGAGTTGGGAGCTGCCGGGCGGCTGCGGGTTCAACCGGTAGTACCGGACCGCCCCCGTCGTCCTCTGCTGGACCCACACCTCCAGCGCGGCGGGGGTGAAGCGGGCCAGCGTCGGCCAGTAATACCCGTTGGGCCGGGGACCCGGCACGCGGACGAGCAGCTCGGTCACCCCCGGCAGCGCACCGCTCAGGCAGAACGTCTCCGCGATACACGCTTCCTTGCGCAGGATCCGGCTCTCCCCGGCTGACGTGAGCCGCGCCTGGATCCGGAAGCCCGGGACCTCCGCGGACTCGATCCAACGGTCCGGCGGCTGGGGATCACTGTCCGCCGCCTTGGCGCTCTCGACGAGAGGCTCCGCCTCACTCGGGGCGGGCAGGAAGCCCTCGCGGTCGAGGATGCCCGGCAGGGCGGAACTGCCGGGGCTGGAACCCTCCAGACGGTAATGGCGGAGAAGGCCGGTCGCGGTCTGCACGATCCAGACGTCGGCGGCGGAAGTCGTGAGCTTGATCAGAGACGGCCAGAGGCGACCGTTGGGCCTGGGGCCGGTGATCCGCAGGAAGACCTCCGAACGGCCCGGCAACGCGCCGCTCACGCACAGGGTCCGCGCCAGGCAGGCCGTCTCCTGCCGGCCCACGATCCGGCCGTCGATCTGCACCTTGAAGCGGAAGCCGGGCAATTGGGCCGACTCCAGCCAGGGGCTCGGCGGCGGAGCCGGAGCGGTCACCGGCAGCGACCACAGGCTCGGCGAGAGGGGCCCTCCCGGGAACGGGAACGGAGCGGGCGTAAAGTAGAGGATGCGGTTCGGGAGGTGAATGCGGCTGGCTTGGGCGTCGACGTTACCGATACTCCAAGCGCTATCCGGGGTACCGTCGGAGATCCGGACGTCGTTGTCGAGCCGTAGCACCAGCCAGCCGTTGAGCTCCTCAATCCGGAGGTTGGAGCCGCACGCTCCAGGGCAGAAGTCGCCGAGCCGCCAGGTGCCGGCGGCCGTGCCATCCGTCAGCCAGGGCTCGACACCGGAGACGCCATCGTTGGCTTGGAGCACGGCGCGCCGGCCGAAGGTCCCGAAAAAAAAGGCGAGCGAGCTGCAGGGACCCGGACAGATGTCGGCGATCCGGTAGGTGCCTTCGGGCGTGCCGTCGGACCACCAGGGCTCCCGCCCGTGGTCGTCCTCCAGGGAGAAGGCCAGATGATCTCCCACGGCGGCCATTTGGATATCCTGGAACGTCTCGGCCTGCTGCAGGACCCGGACAGCCTCGCCCGTGCCGCCGACCGCCCACACCTCCCTATTCGGGGCGGTCTGGGCCTGGTCCTCGACCACGAGGAAGAGGTGCCGGCCCGTGGGCTGGTGTTTGTGGAACCGCCGCGGGAGATTCAGCACTCGTTCGGTCCTAGCCCCCGTTCCATCACTGCGCCAGACTTCCAGGCCCGAAGCCGTGTTCTGAAGGACGAAAAGCGCGCCACCGACAGGGACCAGGTCGAGGATCTCGGAGCCCGTGAGGAAATCATGGACCCGCTCCGTCCCTTCCGGGGTGCCGTCGCTACGCCAGAGCTCCCGGCCCTGGGGCGTGTCGGCGACGAAGAAGAGCCGGCCCCCGAACACGATCATCCGGCGCGGGTTGGAAGAGCCTTCCGGGTTCACGTCCTTGACGAGACGTGTACCCTCGGGAGTGCCGTCCGTGGCCCAGAGCTCGATGTCGAGGGTTCCCGGCCGCGGGCTCGCCCCGAAGAACATCAGCCTCCTCTCCGGGACCGACAGGGCGACGGGATTTTCCACGCCGCCGCTGTTCAGCGCAAGGCTCAGCCCCTGGGTGATGGGGAACGTGCCGGCTACGGTGCCGTCGCTGCGCCAGAACCCAAGCTCCTCAGGAGCCGAGTGCTCCCCGTCCGTGAAGAAGAGCAGACCGCCGAGGCTGTCCACGAGCTGGACCCCCTGAGGATTTGAGGCGACCCGGAGATGGAAGGTCCCCTGAGGGGTGCCGTCGCTACGCATCAACCCCGGGTCAACTGGGAGCGGGATCGGGTATGACAACGTGTAGTTGATCGTGGTGAAGAAAGCCAGGGAGCCGACTCGGATCGGGGACGTCACGAAGCTAGCAGAAAAGGACTCCACTGGGCCGATCGAACCTTGGGCCGCGACCGTGGCAGGAATCAGGAGGAGACAGACAGGGATAAGCCTCGAAAAAATCATTGTTATTGCATTCATGCTAAGTATACGGAGATTCTGAAAGCACCGTTGGGCTCCAACGGGAGCTGAAAGAAAGAGCTTGAAAGGTGGCGCGGCCTGGATTATCTTTCCTGAAATAGTTGAGGCTTTCTCTTTATTTTTGTGTAGCAAACGAGAGGGCTCTGGAGGGAGAGATGATGGATCTTCGCGGCGGTCGTTCCCTTCCTGGCTGTTCCGCCCCTGGCCTCGCCGACCGGGACGCAGGCTCTCGGGCTCGAGCCGGAGGTCGAGGCGGCCCGAAGGGGGCCGGGGATTTCGGTGGGGCCGGAGCTCTGGCGGCTTCACAGGGCGGACCCCAACCTCGGCAGCACGGAGGACCTCTAGACGATCAGCGGGCAGCGGCCCCTGACCGGCGTCACGCAGGCCTTGCAGGTACCGTCCCCATCCGCGGGCGGGTTGCCACAAACGTAGCAACAGAGCTGGCCTGCCGGGCATTGGGAGCTGCTGGTGCAGCCGGCCAGGAAAGAGGGAGCGGGCGCCAGATCGCCGGGGGTCTGGGCCGGCCTGCCCGACAGGGTCGCCAGGAACTGAGCATCCGCGCCAGGCGCGTCAGGCACCGGGGTGGCCGCGGGATTCAAGGCAGGTGCTGCCACTGGCAACGTCTGGGCCGTGGACTGCACGAACGAGACGAGAGAAAGGAGGGCGAGAAGGAAGAGAACGGGCTTTTTCATGGGCTCATCTCCCAAGTTGACGGGACCGGCAGGAAACCGGCGAAGCTCAATCCGCC
Organism: uncultured Thermoanaerobaculia bacterium; assembly: GCA_964245465.1. Classification (GTDB taxonomy): domain Bacteria; phylum Acidobacteriota; class Thermoanaerobaculia; order Multivoradales; family UBA5704; genus DATARR01. The sequence continues at coordinate 5,827 of CAXTNS010000166.1, read as the reverse complement.
ACGCTGGCGGCCAGCCTGGACAAATCCCGGTTCCGCCGGTGATATCCCGTCTCCTCGATCAGGGTGTGTGCCCGAGACAGGTTCTCGCGGGCTTCCGCCTTCTCGTTCAAGGTGAGGTGCAGATGGGCCAGAGCGAGGAGGCAATCCACCTCCTGCAGGCAGAGGCCGCAGTGCCTGGAAAGGGTCAGAGCCTCTTCGAGCACGGATCTGGCCAGGTCCGGACGTTTGCACGCCAGGTGGAATCTCGCCCGGCCGAGGAGAGCCCGGGGCAGGAGATCGCTGCGCTCCCGCAGGCCTTCAACCGCACGCTCCAAGTGCTCCTCGGAAACCTCGAGCTCCCCTGTCCCGTCCTCCTCCTGCTGCCGCAGGAGCGCGAGACCCAGGACGAGGTGCTCCATGGCGATGTCTCTCCGGACCCCTTCCTTCTCTTCCCATTGTAGGACCTGGGAGGCCCGGCGCTTCACCTCCCGCCATTCACCCAGGTCGAGCAACAGATCGTGGTACAGGAAACCCGAGACGGAGCACAGAAGCGGGCGCTCCGGGTCCCAGCTCTTCTGCAGCTCTTCAGCCCGGTGAAAGGAGGAGCGTGCCTCGTCCCACTGGCCGATCTGGTGCAGCGTCTCCGCCAGGATGGCCAGCCGCTTGATCCTCTCGGACATGTGCTGGCTGCGCTCCGCGAGCTCCACTCCCCAGTGCGCATAGATCAGGGCGAGAGGCAGAGCTCCGCGGGTGAGGTGGAGGGAGCTGAGATTGCTCGCGCTGGAGGACGCGTTGCGCCAGTCCTTCTGCTCGATTCGTGCGGCGAGGGCGAGTCGCGTCGGCGCAGCAGCCTCTTCCAGGCGCCCGAAGGCCCGAAGGTGGAAGCCGACCGAGTTGAGCAGAAAGGCCTGGGTGCTCTCGTCCAGCGTCGCAACCGGCTGAGTCCAGGGCTCCGCGAAGAACGCGGAGAGGGCGGCCAGATTGGCGCCGACGGCGCCCAGCTTCTTGCGCGAGAAGAACTCCTCGCCGCGCAGGATTCGCGGCCAGTAGACCTCCGAGAAGGCTTCCTGATGCCGGCCGGCCTTGCAGCCGTGGACGACGGCGACGTAGAGGGGTGTCATCTCGGCCAACGTTTCCGGCAACTCTCTCGCCGAGCTCCTGTAGTGCTCGAAGAGCCGCCTGTGCCCTTCGCGCCAGGCGCCGGGGGCCTCTTTGCTGAGCCTCTCTCCGAAGTGCTCCCGCAGCAGAGGATGGGCTTCGAGCGTATCCGGGCTGTCCTGGTCCGGCCGCGAGATGAGTCTCAGGTCCCGGCAGCGCTGGACGAGACGCAACCAGTCCGCTTCCGAAAGCTTCAGGAGGTGCTCGGTCAGGCCAGGGATGACCGGTGCCTCGCGGACGGCTGCCAGAGCCTCCTGGGACGCGGGCCGGTCGAAGAGCCCCAGGATCTTGAGCAGATCCAGCTCCGCGCTCTTGCCGAAGCGGCGGGCGAACGCCTCCAAGACCCGCCGGGGGTGGCGGCCTTCGGCGTCCGGGACCGCCAGATCGGGGATCTCCAAGGCCGCCCGGAGCGTCGAATCCCGCAGGTACGCCGCGAGGAGCTGGATGGCCAACGCATGGTTGCCGAACGCCTCGGAGATCTCTTCCAACTCGGCGTCCGTGCCGCGAGCTCCTCCGACCCGGAGCAGGGCGCGGCCAGCCCCGGTCGAGATCTGCTCCAGGTTCTTCCGGACCACGGTCTCCGGGAAACGGTCCAGTTCCGGGAGGGGCTCCCGGGTGGTGATCAGGCAGAGGCTCTCGCTGGAGGAGATCGCCAGACACGAGAGGAGGGTCGACAGAGCGGGATCCCGGATCCGCCCTCGCTCTCCACCATAAGTGGACTGGACCGGCTGCAACCCATCCAGGATCAACAGGGTCCTCTCCCGCTCGATCAGCTTGGCGAGGCGCTCCCCCCTGGTCCATGGAAGGCCCTTGGTGGGGTCGGGGTCGCCGAACCACTCCAAAGCGTGGTTGACGAACTGGTCAGAGGAAGTCACCCGGCTCCCCACTCCCGGGCTGTAGAAAGACCAGCCGTAAATCCGGCGGGCGCCGCGGTACCCTTCCGCGGCCAAGGTCTCCAGCCACTTGTTGACCAGGGTCGACTTACCCACCCCACCCCAGGCGCTCAGGCTCGCGATACGGACCCGCCGCTCGTCCCAGAGCTGATGCAGCCAGTTCATCTCGTCCTGGCGGCCGAAGAGCTCGGCCCCAGTGACCGGGAGAAGCGTAACCTCCAACCGCGGAGGAGGAAGAGCCTCGCGTCCCCTTGACAAGTCGACCGTCTCAGGGACGGAGAGAGAAGGCCCGGGCGCGACCGTCGTCTCCACTTCCAGGACGTCCAGGACGGCTTTCGCTACCGTGCGGAAGACCTCGTCCTCGTTGTCCCGGAAGTCCCGGAGCACGAATTTGCCATCTCTTGGCAGCATCTGGATCCCCCGCAGCCAAGGGTGCACCTCCCAGAGGCAGGGCCGCAGCAGGATCGGAAGGAGGTGCACGCCGTGGTCGGCACGCCTTCTCAGCAGATAGGGCACCTCCTCCTTGGTGCAGAAGTCGGAGGCCAGATAGTCCGGTGAGATCAGACAGACAGCGACCTTGGCGGCATCGATCGCCTGCTGGATCTCGTCATACCAGGTCGCACCCGCATTGATCCTCCGGTCGTCCCAGATCACGAGCGCGCCCAGTCGCTCCAGAGGTTTGAGGTGAACCTTGAGGCGTTCCTTCCATGCCTCGTCCTCACGGCTGTAGCTGAGAAAGACGCTGGGGATGGACACCACGGCAAAAACCCTCTTTCGCATTGTAGCGAAAGGATCCAAGGAGAGCTATGAGCGTCAGCCTGTTGAAGGAGGGCCGGGGGCCGGCTCGGCCGCCGGCCATCGCGGGCGTCTTCGCGCCTAGCAGCAGTTGGTGAAGTACTTCGAGGTGGTCGTCGGATAGCAGCAGGTGTCATGGCTCGTGGTCAGCCCCTGGGTGCAGCATTCCGACTGGGGCATCGAGGCGATGAGGCCGCCGCGAAAGGCGTAGAGGTTCCCATCGGCGAGAACGCGCACGGTCTCAGTATTCAAGCTCAGCCGTTTTCTCTGTTTGCGCATCGTGATCTCCTTGCGGACCTCCGCATTGTGGACTCCGATCAACCGGGTCTCTATCCCTAGGTGCGCTTTGCCGCGCCAAGCGATCCCGGCCGCGCCGCGGCACGGGCGTCGAGAGCCCCGCCACCGCGCTCTGCCAGCCCGTAAGAATTCCCCCTCTCGGGCGTTGTTCGCTCCAGAATGGGAATCTTTTCAGGGATTCTTCGCCACGAGATCAGCATGTCCCTTCGCCGGAAGGGGCTCTGGATCGCGTATGGCTTGCTGTTCGTCTTCCATACCGTGCTGCTGTTCTCCCCTCCTCCCATCGGCGAGATGGTCAAGGGGGAGGTCATCGGGAGGCGCGAGGTCTGGCACGTGGCGGGGCGCTTCCTCCTCGCGTGCAACGTGTTCTTTCCGGTCGTGGCGGGGATCCTGTCGGCGGACCGGGTGCGGCGCGACTTCCGGCTGGGGGTGCGCGAGCTCCAGGACAGCACCCCCCTGAGCCGACCCGCCTACGTTCTCGCGAAGTATCTGGGGTCTCTCGCTTCGTCCCTGCTTCCCCTGTTCCTCTGGGTGATGGGCATCGCGGCCTTCATGGCAATCATCGGGCGCGCGCACGCCAGCATGCTGTACGCGGTGCCGGTGGCATTCCTTGCCATCACCGTGCCGGCGTTCGCCCTGGTCGTGGCATTCTCGCTGGCCTGCCCCATGGTCATGCCGCTCAGCATCTATCAGATTCTTTTCACGGGCTATTGGTTCTGGGCGAACTTCATCCCCCCGAAGCTCTTCCCGACCCTGAATGGAACGCTTTTGACGCCCAGCGGGATGTTCGCCCAGCAGGGGTTTTTCGGCGGCGAGGCCTCGCGGGCGCTCGAGGGCGCCGTTAGGTACACCTCGGCCGACGCGGTGGCGAATCTGGCGGCGTTGGGGCTGTGCAGCGCGGCGGCCTTGTTCCTGCTCGACCGCTATCTCGCCCACCTGGCCCGCCGCGCTTGAGGAATCGATCATGAGAGGCGCTGGTCTGAGATCTTCCTGGAAATACTCGTGGCTCACCTATCGCCGCGACCCGTTGTGGTTTCCGCTGGCGTTCCTGGCGCTCTTCATCGTCATCGTCCTGATCATGCGCCATCCCGGGGTCCGGTTCAGTATCGCGCGCGCCTATCTGGGGTTCATCGTGCCGTTGATCGGCGGCATCCTGGCGGCCTATAGCGTGCTCGACGATCCCGCGCTGGAGCTCCGCTTCTCCACCCCGGTCCGGGCCGAGCAGACCCTGCTGGCGCGCTTGGGACTGATCCTGGCCGTTCAGGCGGCCTGCGCGCTCGTCTTTCAGCTCTTCCTGGCCGCGCTGGGCATCGATCTGTCTCCGCTCGGGGGCCTGTTCAGGGTTCAATTGGTGTGGTTCCTGCCAACGCTGTCCCTGGCCGCCCTGGGGTGCGCCGGAGCCTTGGCGGGAGCCCAGACCTCGATGGGCGCTTTCCTCGCCGGAGCGGCCTGGCTGATCCAACTGCTGATGAACAGTTGGCTCAGGCTGAACGCCCGGTCCGTGTTCCTCTTCCTGGGCGTGCTCGCTCCCGGCGATCCGGGCCTCGCTTTGAATCAATTCGTGCTCTTTTCTGGATCGACGGCTCTCCTGCTGGTCTCCTGGGCACTGCTGCGCCGTCAGGAACGTTACCTTTGATGTGGAGGTTGCTGTGATCGAAATCGGGGGGCTCACCAAAACCTATGGCCGTGGAGCCAAAGCCGCGCAGGCCCTTCGCGGCATTGATCTCCAGATCCCTTTTGGAATGTTCGGGCTGCTGGGTCCCAACGGCGCCGGCAAGACCACGCTGATGAGGATCCTGGCTGGGATTGTCAATCCAAGCCGCGGCAAGGTCCGTGTGGAAGGGCATGATCTCACGACGGAAACCGGCAAGCGCGGGGCCAAAGCCATCCTGGGCTACCTGCCGCAGGAGCTCGGGATGTATCCCGAGCTGACCGCCGCCCAGTTCGTGGACTACATGGCAATCCTCAAGGGACTGAACGACTCTCGTCAGCGCGCGCGGCGCGTGGCCGAGGTGCTGGAGATGGTGGCCCTCCAGGATTCCGCGCATCGCAAGATCAAGGGTTTCTCCGGCGGCATGAAAAGGCGTGTGGGGATCGCCCAGGCGCTGGTCAACGATCCCAGGGTCCTCATCGTCGACGAGCCCACGGCGAGCCTGGATCCCGAAGAGCGCATCCGCTTCCGCAATCTCCTGGTCAACCTGGCCGCGGACCGGACGGTGATCCTTTCCACTCATATCGTGGAAGACATCGGGCAGACCTGCCGCGACGTCGCAGTGCTGGCCAAGGGGCGAGTCCTCTTCCGCGGCAGCCCCGCCGAGCTGACGAACGCCGCCGCCGGCCACGTCTGGACGGTGATGATGGACCGTCTCGCGGAGCCGAAGCAGGGATTGACGATCGTTTCCATGCTCCACCTGTCCGACGGGATTCAATACCGTCTCGTGGGACCTTCCGCGGAGGGTCATCCCACGGCGGAGCCCGCCAGGCCTAGCCTGGAGGACGGATATGTTTGGTTGATGAAGGGCGGCGGCGAAAGCCCGTCGTGATCTTACAGCCCCTGCCGGATCCGCCGCGAGAAGTCATCCCGCTCCGCGGCGCCCAGGGCGGCGGCGTCGATTCGAAAGTGGTGCTTCGCCGCGGGGAACGGCAACTCGGTGTCGATCAGGCCCAACTCGTAGGCCAGCTCATCCGAGTAGCCGGGAAGAAGG